>NZ_JAUBTO010000001.1:0-28781 GCF_036702495.1 Microcoleus sp. C2D2
TTCTCGATCGCTGAAACCATTGCTATTACTGCTTCTTCCTTCTTCCTTCTTCCGACGGACATCGGACTTCTGCTATAGATGATGGAATTGAACCCACGGATGAATCCGGGGGCTGGTTGTTGACTCCTAAAGATTTCATAAAAGATTTAACAGTCAACTGAGATGATGAAAATCCTGTTATTTTGAAAATTCACAACGGCCAAGGGACTAACGCAACTCAACTTCTCGCTTGACTTCGGCCAAAACTCGATCGCCCCGCGTCAAGCGATATTCTGCCCGCCAAACTCCGGGAGTCAGAGGAGAATTTGTACTGTTTCTTTTGCCGACATAACCCAACCAAGTGCGGCTGGGGGCTTTAATTTCATTGGTCTGGTCAGCGATGGTTTTGCCGTTGGGTGCAAATAATTTGTATTGTTCGCGATCGCCCTTGAGCACTCCGTAACTTTGCACCCAAAACAACAAAGCTGGACTGTTTGCAGGGAGTTTAGTCTCTGAAAATTGTCCTTCCCAGACAGCGTTAATATCGGGTGGCTTATTGGCAAAACCGGCCCGAATTAAACCTGTGGAAATATAGTCTAGAGGCTTGTCCCAAATAGGATTGCGGGCGATGTTGCAGCCTAACTTCGCGTCGGGGCCGACAAACGGATCTACGGGTTTGCCTTGATAGCGAAAAGTTACGTGTACGTGGGGGAAAGATGCCATCCCAGAGTTTCCCACCATGCCCAAAACAGTGCCTTTTTGTACCTGCGTACCCGCTTTGACGGCAACGCTGCCTTTGCGGAGGTGGCAGTATTGGGCTTCCCAGCCTGCGCCGTGGTCGATTACCATGCCGTTGCCGCATTCTGTGCCTGCGATGCTGGCTTTGTCTGTATCGTTTTGTAAACGCCGATCGACCACACCATCTCGCGATCGCAAAACTTTGCCTGCTGCGGAGGCAATCACTGGAACTCCTTTTGCCATTGCTTTGGCGTCGGGAATGGCAAAGTCTGTGCCGTCGTGGCCGTCGTAGGTTTGGCGCCCGCAGCCAAAATCTACGGCGGTGGGGCCGGGTTCTCGATCGAAATACAGCATTACAAAACAGTCTTTGCCTAGGGTACAGTCGATCGGCTGGCCGAATTGCGGGTTGTTCGGCTTTTGCCCGACTGCGGTCGAAACGAGACGCTGGGCGATCGTGTGGGCTTCGCCGATCGGGGCACTTACTCCGCTGTTATTAGCACAGCTAGAAAGACTTGTCAACCCCACGGTCAACAAAATTGCAGAAATGTATTTTTTTGATAGTATAGTCATTTGCCGATTGGATGTAAAAGCTGAGGTGGCTAGTGAAAAATCAATTAATGATTCAGAATAGAGTTGCTCAAGAATCTAGACGATCGGTAAGGCGTTTTCGTTTCCGATAGTTGTTGTATTATGGTCAGTTAGAAATTTTAAAAGTTTAAATTACTTAAAAAATGCGCTCTAAAATTCGATCGCTCATTTCGATAATTCGGCTGGCCGGGCTTGCTGTTGCTGGTTTGGGGATGTGGATATTTGCCACCCTTGCCGAAGACGTGTTGGAAAAAGAAAGCTACGCTTTCGATAGCTCTATTTTACTATATCTTAGGAGCCTTCACACTCCGCTGCGCGATCGCATCATGCTCGCCTTTACATTTTTAGGGCAGCCAAATTTGCTGCTAGCGCTGAGCCTGAGTTTGGGTATTATCTTGTGGGTGGCAAAACATCGCTCCGAAGCCACAACTATTGCAGTTACTGGCGCCGGGGCGGTCGGTTTAAACCTACTGTTAAAAAAACTTTTTGCCCGCGCTCGACCTCTACTTTGGGAGCGCATTGTTGACGTTCGTTTTTACAGTTTTCCTAGCGGACACGCGATGACTTCAATGGTTATTTACGGTTTGTTAGGATATTTCTTGGGTTCGCGCTTTCCCAAGCAGCGCTGGTGGATTTACAGCTTGACAGTTGTATTAGTTGCTGCTATTGGTTTGAGTCGGCTTTATCTAGGGGTTCACTGGCCTACCGATATTATTGCCGGTTATATGGCGGGTTTGGTGTGGCTGATTGCCTGTATTCTCAGTTTGGAAGTATGGAAGCACTTTCGTTCTGTTAGTGCGCCTTCTTCAGAAGAGTTTTTGTCACCAGAACCCTCTCAAGAAATAACTAATGACTAATGACTAATAACTAACAACTATTTGCTTTTGGGTAAAACACATGGCAATTCCTTTTTCGTAATAAGCCGCCTCGTTAATGAAAATTGGATACACGGTCGATTTACCTTCATACAAGACCGACTCACCATCAAAGGTCAAAAACATCGGATCGCCGGGATTCAGGGCTTGATAATCTCTGGATTGTAGATGAGGATGAATCATTGCCTCAATTTCTTTATTCTCGTTTCTGGGATAGTCGATCGCCTCCATGGTGTGATAAATAGTCAGGGGATTCTTTGCAGCAGGCATTGTGCCTTGATTGTAGGCTTCTACACAGTCTAATATTGTGCCTAAAACTTGCTCAGTTTGCTCAAATAAAGAGGCATCTAATACCCCTTGCGGGACTGCACCAACTTCGAGGGTACCGCCTAATTCGGAAAGCGATCGCAGCACTGGACTATCAGGATTCTTGGTTGTAGAAGCGAGTAGCTTGAGGTGGGGATAGAGAGAGGTTAAATAAGCTGCTAGTTGCAGGTTAAATGGATGATGGCTGGCGAGAATAAAAGTTAGCCCCATGTTGGATGTGGTGCTGTGCAAATCGATAATTACGTTGGGCAGATGAGTGTTTTTTGAGCTAAAAATGCCGTAGATTTCTTTCGCCCGCTGCTCTTCATAGCTGGAGAGATGGGGATTTTCTAAATCTTCCTTTCTAAAGCAGCGGTTGAGGTCGATATCGAGGTAGCGTCTGCCGATTTCGCAAGCTTTGGGATTGGCTAGCAGGGCGATTGTTTCAAAAGTCGATCGCCCAATTAACTCTGGCGCGCGCTCGAATTTCTTCACGAGGTAAATTCCTGTGAGTTCGTTTCCGTGGGTTCCTCCCACTATGGCAACACGTTTAATTTGGTTCATAAACAAATAAGTTCCTATCCCCAGCGTAGCACCCTTTGTCATCTCTTGGTAAAAAACATCAGATTGAGGTTGATTATGTATTTATATTTAGATTAGTTAAAGTTTAGTAACGTGGACATAAAATGTGTATGTTTGGGTTGCTTATTTATTATAGCTTTCTGGCTTTCCCCACCAACCAAAAAATCCTGTCGCAATAAAATGAAGACTACCGAGAGACAAAGGATATGACGCCAGAAGAGTTGTTGCAGTTAATCGACAAAGCTGCGGATGAGGGCCAGACAGAATTGGATTTGGCGGGGTTCGAGGAATTGTCGCCGGAGATAGGCAAGTGCCCTCCGCTTGAGAGGTTGGTGTTGGGGAATTTTGCTATGATAGTTTGAGCGATCGCACTATTATATATTCTGTAAATTACCAGCTATGAACATTCAGTTGGTTGACTCCTTAATTCAAGTCATTGAGTCGCTGACACCTGAAGAGTGTTTGGTGTTTCAAGAAAAACTCTCGGCTAGGGCGATTCAGAGTACGCCCGGAGTCTGTGGAGGAAATGCCCGGATTCGCAACACCCGGATTCCTGTTTGGACACTGGTTTCGCTTCACCAACAGGGCGCTGATGAGGCTGAGTTACTTCGGAATTATCCAGGTTTGTCGGATCGCGATTTAGAGAATGCTTGGCGTTATTACGATCGCCACCGTGAAGAAATCGATCGCATTATTGTTTATCATCAAACCGAATAGTAGAATAGTAGATAGCTAAAACAGGGATTTTAGATATGGGACTGAATGAGTATTTTGATTTCTTAGCACCGGATGATATTCGCATTAAAGGACATCGCATCGGGATTGAGACGGTACTGTATGAGTATCTTTATCGGGAACGCACCCCAGAAGAAATTCAGCAACTCTATCCATCTCTAACTTTGGCAGAAGTTTATACAACTATTTTGTATTATTTACAAAATCAAGAATCAGTAAGTAGATATTTGCAAGATTGGTTGGAATGGTCGCATCAGCAGCGAAAAATCCAAGTAGCAAATCCCCATCCGGCGACAGAAAGATTGCGAAAATTGAAAGCTGAACGGGAAAGACAATCTGTTATCCAGGGTGCTTGAGAAATGGCGCTCAAATATTTAATGGACGAGAATGTTACGCCCATTTATGCTACGCAACTTCGGCGAAAACGCCCCGATCTAGTAGTTTGGGCAGTGGGCGAAATTGGTACACCCCCAAAAAGCACTCTCGATCCCGAGATTAATGCTTGGCGTTATTACGATCGCCACCGGGAAAAAATCGATCGCATTATTGTTTCTCATCATACAGATGATTAAATCGATTAAGTTTAAGAAAACCAGTTTTCGATTGCCAAGTCTTGAAAGTTTGCATAATCAGCAACATTTCGTGTCACCAGAATCAGATTATTGACTTTAGCGATCGCTGCAATTTGCCCATCAGCATAAGACGGTGTAAGCCCGATCGGGATGAGTCTTGCTCGTTATGCGGCGAACCACTCAGCCGCTTCTTGGGTGTAGGGCAAAATCGGTAATTTTACTTTCACTTCTTCCTGAAGATAAGCTTCGATCGCACTGCGACGCTTAGAATCTGGCATTCGATAACAGCCCAGCAGAACTTCCTGCCAAACGATCGAGGCGATCGCCACTGTGGATTTTGCCTCAATTAGTTTAGTCATCACATTCGCATTCGGAAGAGGACGAACAGGTTCGGAGATAATGTTGGTATCGAGTAAATAATGCAGCGTCATTCAAAGATGACCTCGCGTCCTGCAAAAGTTCGATCGCGAACTTCTCCCCAAATTTCCTCAGGATTTAAACCCAGTTCGTGCAGTTGATATTTTTCACGAAATGCACTGAGAGATTCTCCAAAGCTAAGTTCGAGATTCTGTGGCTGTTTGCGGCGTTGAATGTATTCGCGCAAGGCGATTTCAACTAGAGTCTCGAACTCAATTTCTCCCTCAAGTTCGATCGCCTCTTGCAGCAGTGCCGTATCCACATTCAGGCTCGTCACCATTGGCTTTCCTCTTTTAACGGTTATTTTATTATAGTTGTGATGCCTCTCTCAGAAACCGGATTTTTGCCCAGAAGACGCATGACAGTGTAGAAACAAAAAAACCCGGTTTCTTTGATTGTGACGCGCGGGCAACTCCCCACCAAGCGAAAATTCCTGTCACAATAAAATGAATCCTACCGAGAGACAAAGGGCATGACGCGAGAGGAAGCAGTGCGGCGAATTGACCGAGCAGCCGAGGAAAAATTGACGGAACTGGATTTGTCGGGGCTGGACTTGGAGGAATTGCCGCCGGAGATTGGCAAGTGCACGCAGCTTGAGACGTTGGTTTTGGGGAAGGTGGAAGACTGGAGATGGGTTCATGGTAAACTCAGTCCGAAACTAATCACCAATCAATTAAGAACACTGCCAGAGGAATTACGATCGCTCTTAAATTTGCGATCGATCAACCTCAGTGGCAATCCATTCGGAAAAATGCCAGAAGTGCTGCTGGAAATGAAGCAATTAGAGAGTTTAAATTTAGTCAGTATTGGTTTGACAGAAATTCCAGATGCGATCGGGCAACTGTCGAATCTGACACTGCTTTACCTCATTGAAAATCAGATTACATCCATCCCAGAAGTCATCGGTCAACTGTCGAATTTGACAGACATTTACCTCAGTGACAATCAGATTACATCCATCCCAGAAGTCATCGGCAAATTGTCGAATCTGACACTGCTTCACCTCAGTAACAATCAGATTATATCCATCCCAGAAGTCATCGGCAAACTGTCTAATTTGACACAGCTTGTCCTCCGTAGAAATCAGATTACTTCCATCCCAGAAGTCATCGGCAAACTGTCTAATTTGACACAGCTTAACCTCAATAAAAATCAGATTACATCCATCCCAGAAGTCATCGGCAAACTGTCGAATCTGACACAGCTTGACCTCAGTAACAATCAGATTACATTCATCCCAGAAGTCATCGGCAAACTGTCGAATCTGACACAGCTTGTCCTCTTTAGCACTCAGATTACATCTATCCCAGAAGTCATCGGCAAACTGTCGAATCTGACACTGCTTCACCTCAGTGACAATCAGATTACATCCATCCCAGAAGTCATAGGTCAACTGTCGAATTTGACCGACCTTTACCTCAGTGACAATCAGATTACATCTATCCCAGAAGTCATCGGCAAACTGTCTAATTTGACACAGCTTAACCTCAATAAAAATCAGATTACATCCATCCCAGAAGTCATCGGCAAACTGTCGAATCTGACACAGCTTGACCTCAGTAACAATCAGATTACATTCATCCCAGAAGTCATCGGCAAACTGTCGAATCTGACACAGCTTGACCTCAGTGACAATCAGATTACCCAAATCCCAGAAGTCATCGCTCAACTGTCGAATCTGACACAGCTTTACCTGTGGGACAATCAGATTGAAACTATTCCTGAATGCTTAGAAACACTCCCAAAACTTGAAACACTCGACCTCCGCGACAATCCCCTGCCCATTTCTCCAGAAGTTCTCGGCGACAACAAAAACCCCGGTACTCCCGCCGCCATTTTCAACTACCTGCGCCAACTCCGCAGCGGCGAAGTCCGCCCCCTCAACGAAGCCAAAGTCCTCCTCGTCGGGCAAGGCAGCGTCGGCAAAACCTGCCTGATCAACCGCCTCATCCACAATAAATACAACCCCAACGAGCCCCAAACCGACGGACTCAACATCACAGACTGGAAAATTACAGTCAACACCAAACCCGTCAAACTCAACGTCTGGGACTTCGGCGGACAAGAAATCTACCACGCCACCCACCAATTTTTCCTTACCAAACGCAGCCTCTACCTCCTCGTGTGCAACTGCCGCACCAGCGAAGACGAAAACCGCCTCGAATACTGGCTGAAACTGATCGAAAGCTTCGGCGACGCCTCCCCCGTGATCCTCGTCGGCAACAAATGCGACGAACAACCCCTGGATCTCAACCGCAAAGCCTTGCGCGACAAATATCCCAACATCAAAGCGATTCTCGAAACCTCCTGCGAAAGCGGAACCGGCATCGAGGAACTCCGCAGCGCCATCCACACGGAAATCTCCCAACTCAAAGAAGTCTACGATCTTTTGCCGCTAAGCTGGTTCCAAGTCAAGCAGCGCCTGGAAAACCTCGACAAAGACATCATCAGCATCAGCGAATACGCCACCATCTGCGCCAAAGAAAACATCTTTGAAGAAACCGACCAAACCCAACTCATCGGACTGCTGCACAACCTGGGCATTGTCCTCAACTTCCGCGAACACCCCATCCTGCAATCCACCAACATCCTCAATCCCCACTGGGTGACAGAAGGCATCTATGCACTCCTCAGCGACGAGGCACTCAAAGTCAAAACCAAAGGCATTCTCACCTACGCCGACCTCAGCCGCATCCTCGACTCAAATAAATATCCCAGCCGCCGCTACCACTGCCTCACCGGGTTGATGGAGGAATTTGAACTCTGCTTCCCCGTCAGCCATTGTCCCGCGCCGACTTTCCTCATCCCCGGCATCTTGCCCAAAGAACAACCGCAAAACACCGAACTCCAAGGCGAAACCCTGGAATTTCAATATCACTACCGCATCCTTCCCGACAGCATCCTCTCGCGCTTCATCGTCCTCATGCACGAGAAAATCCACAACTGCACCCACTGGCGGACGGGGGTTATGCTGGAGTACAAGGAAGGCGCTGAGGTGTACAACATCGCCCGGATCAAATCTGACCCGGAAGATAAGAAAATCTTTATTGCCGTTAGCGGGCGGGAATCGACGCGGCGTTCTTTCCTCAGCATGATTCGCGATACGTTTACCAAAATCCACAATTCTTTTGCCAATCTGGAAATCAGTCAATGGGTGCCGGTTCCCGGTTATCCCGATGCTGAACCGCTGGATTACGAGGAATTGCTAGGGCTAGAGGAGATGGGCGAGAATACAGTGCGCGTCGGCAAACTTAAACTCAAACTCGATTTGCGGCCGTTGCTGGATGGGTATGAGTCGATCGAACTTCGGCGCAGAAACCAAATGGGCGATCGAGAAATGGAAAAATACGGAAGAGAATATAACGACATTGTAGATATCGCTAAACTAGCTGTTAGTAGACCAATTATTAATAAAGCCGAAGCAAAAATGACTCAAAATTCTTCTGAAACCAACAACTTTCAAGGTGCTTTTCACGGTTCTAACTTTTCCGGCAATATCGGCGGTTCGTCGAACAGTGCCGAAGTTGGTGGCAATCAATCCCTCCAAAACAATAATTCCAATACCGCCGAACTTTTGAAACTGATTTCATCGATGCGTGAAACCGCCGAGCAGTTTCCCGAAGACCTCCGCGATGAGATAATTATCGATATTGAAGATATCGAAAGCGAAATCCAGAAACCTGAAAACCAATGGAATAAAACCAGATTAAAGAAAAGCTTAAAAGCTATTGTTGCTGCAGTAACTGCGGTCGCAATTCCGATCGCAGGCATCACTTATTTTGCTAATACGGCGATCGACCTCGGTCAAAAGGTGGGTGTCGAACTCCAGCTACCGCCAGGACGCTAAATCATTTAAAATTAAGGTGATTGGGGCCATGCTCGCCCCAAACATTCCCAAAACCTCGGTATTGCCATGCGTAAAATTGTACTATTCATTGCATCTAGTTTGGACAGTTATATCGCCCGAGCGAATGGCGATATTGACTGGCTGTTTACAGACCAAAATTACGGTTATACTAAATTCTTAGATAGCATCGATACCGTTCTCATGGGTCGGAAAACTTACGAACAAGTTCTAACTTTTGGCGAGTATCCGTACCCGGAAAAAAAAAGTTATGTTTTTACGAAAAATCTAGAGTTTCAAGCAACTTCTGATGTCGAAGTAGTTACACATTTAGAGAATTTTGTCAAGGATTTGCGCGTGCTTGACGGCAAGAATATTTGGTTGGTGGGAGGTTCTCTGCTGATTCGCGATTTCCTGAACCAAAATTTGGTCAACGAGCTAATTCTCTCGGTGCAGCCGATTATTTTGGGCGAGGGAATTCCTTTATTTGCTAATCCCATAAATACTACAGCTTTGCAGTTAACAGGATGTCAGACATACAGTTCTGGCCTGGTTCAGCTATCTTACGATGTCGCGACTTGAGGGCGCGCCCCATTGCTAAATCGTTTGCAAAAATACTGTCAGTTGGCGCTCAAAAAAGGTAAGATAGGAATAAGTAAATTGGCAATGGAAAAATTAATCAAATATCGGAAAATTGTGCAGCAAATGTTACTGGAGTACGGCAAGCGCAAACCTGCTCACGGAGATATTGAAGTCGAGACAATTCTTGATGCAGAACGAGATCATTACCAAATCTTCTATGTGGGCTGGGACAACCAGACTCGGGTGCATCACTGTAGCATTCACATAGATATCAAGGGCGGGAAAATTTGGCTTCAATGGAATGCCACTGAAGATGATATTGCTGAAAATTTAGTAATAGCCGGAGTTCCCAAAGAGGATATTGTTTGGGGATTTCAGCCGCCGTTTATGCGGAAGTATACGGGTTATGCAGTAGAATAGATAAGAGATATAAAAGCTGTCTTGTACATATATGGGTGCTAGAAATTTATTTCACGATGCTGTAAAAAGAAGGTAATTTTGGAATGGAAAGAGTAGAGCGTTACCGCCAGTGTATCCGAAAATTGCTAAGTCAACAAGCAAGGCTAGAAAAGCCTAATCCAGACGTTGAGTGCCAGCTTGTTTTTGATTGGGAACACGACCACTATCAGTTACTCGATGTTGGCTGGGACGGACTAAAGCGGATATACAACTGTTTCATTCATTTGGATATCAAGGATGGCAAAATTTGGATTCAGCGCAACATGACAGAAGTGGACATTGCAGGGGAATTTGTCAAGATGGGAGTGTCTGAGGATGATATTGTGTTGGGGTTGCATCCACCTTACAAGCGTCCGCATACTGGGTTCGGAGTAGCGTAAAGGAAAAGGCGATCGCAGATGATGAAATGTATTTGCTACTTTTTGTTATTAATATCTTTTTTCTGGGTCGCGCTTCCTGCTGACGCCTCTGTATGCCGCAATTATCAAGGAAGCGAGATTTGCATTGTCGATATCAAACGCAGTGCGAAAAACTATTGGGAATACAGGGTAATTCTTAGTGTTGATGGAGTTAAACAGCCTCTGGAAGTCTACAATTGCCGCGATCGCACTACAGTTAAGAAAGATGGAACTGTTTTGAAATTTGGACAAAACAACCCTGGTGAAATCATCTGCGGTTTTTTTAATCAGAAATAGTTTTGGCAATTCAATTTATCTCATCCTCTTATAAGCTAGCTTAAATTTAGTGCGGAGGCGATAGTTTTTCCTAAAAAGAGTCACAAATTAGTAGGAAAGGATACCGACAAATTTACAAACTTGAAATCAGCCATATCCGGCCGCCCCCAAGAACCGTAGACTGTAAAAAAGCGCCATCCGGTGATTGACAAGTTGTACAAATGGCTGTAGGAATGAGCCATCAGTTCCTTAGCTTTTTTGGTGGCTGCGTAAAGGGAAATAGGACGATCGACGTTATCGCTAACAGCGAGTATCTATAGCTTTTTAAGGGGGTTGGGGGAGCAAAAAGGTCATTTATTCACCCAAAAATGGTATGAGTTCTTCCCTCTTTTCTCTGACCGAAAGCATTCAGGATACAAGCCCCCGGATTCATCCGTCCAGAAATAAAAAACCTGTATCCGATGAAACTTGCCCCCCGAATTTATCCGTGGGGTCAAGGCTTCAATTCTTTAATCTAAAATCTAAAATCTAAAATCGATTGACTTCATTTTGTGAAATTACAGCACGACTCTATGGCAAAAACAGCGCTGAAAGCACCGTTAACAAAGTCATAACTAGGGCGACAGCGTTTGGAAACAGGCAAATTGAGTTCGCTGCCAACAGCCGCGATCGCAGTTTCTAAACTATCAGCTAAAACCCGACGACTTTGTGCCAAACCCGCCTCATAATTTGAAGAAACTAAACGCTGCACCCTAACCCGCTGCCGATCGTATAATCTCGGCCAAGCAAACGCCACTAAAGGAACTCCTAAAGCTTGACACTCATAAATAGTATTATATCCCCCGCTGCCCACAACCACATCAGCAACCTGCAAACACTCCATCGCCGGCCAGTGAAACACCCACAAATTCTCTGGACATTTATCTGGTTTTTCCCCTGACAAACAGCGCACTGCGACATTTTCCCAATACTGCGATAAAATGCTAGTAAGCTCACCGTAAAAAGATAACTCTTCAGCCGTTCCCGATGCTAACACAAGGACAACTTTAGAGTTGCGATCGAGCGGATTTAGCCGCAAAATTGCCTCTACATCTTCCCTAATTGGTAACTCCCAAGCACTGCGAATTAGCCAAGGATTTGTATGTTGAACACAAGGAAGATTTGCCAGAGGCACCTCAACACCTTCTCCCGGAACCAATACTAAATCAAAGCAATCAGCAACAAACCGATGCAAGTTTTTTACTTTTACATATTCAGGATTGATGTCGCGGTGAATCAAAACTCGCAAACTTGTCTTTAACTCTGGCAAAATAGTCGCTAATTCGCCGCCTAACCCTCTGGGAAAAGTATCGACGATTAAACATTCATAGTCAGTTTCTCGCAATATTTGCTGAACTTGAGTACAAGTAGTTTCAAAATCAGCCGTTGACGAAATCGCGAAAATTTGACAGTTAGTTTTAGGTAAAAACTTTTCAATATAGCCGAAATAGGGAGTATTAGTTAAAATTTTTACAGGGCGGTTGCGGGAGGCAATTCTACCTAGAGCGATCGCGCGGTTGAGATGTCCCCAACCACCGCCTAAGGCATAAATCAGCCAAGTATTAGATGAAGTATTTAATTGTCTCATTGAGTTAAGTTAACTCGCGCCGAAATTCTGTTCAAAATCTCGATCGGATTCATCTTCAAAAGTAGCAGCATCAGAATCCGTAAAATCTACTTCATTAGTTTCTCGATTGTACAAGGCGGAATCATTCTGATAGTAATAAGTTCTACGCCAATCATCATATTCGCCATAACCAGGATAATAAGAGCGATCGGACAAATAGGGGTCTCGGTCTGATTGTCCGCCCCTACAATAGCTACAACCTTCTGATTGAGTGCGGCCGCAGCGGCGCTTGAACAAAAAACCCACCATGCGATCGCACCCTTCGGCAGTGGTATTGCTAATGTTCGCACCTAGCCGTATCGTAATTGTATAAATGCCGATCGAGATTTGATCGCTATCAACCACGGTACAGCTAGGAAAAGATAAACCATTCACCAAAGTGCCAGTGCTAGTATTTTGATCGACGATAAGTAACTGGCCGTTACTTTCGACAATTAAAGCATGATAGCCAGCAATTTGATTGTCGTTTAAAACTACACGAGAGACAGGAATGCCATCAATTACTTCTGGCATAGCATTCAACACGCGCCCCATTGCTACAGGTGTTTCTAACACTCGTTTTTGTTCCCGAACTGTACTCTCCAATTCTTGCCAAGTTAGTTGTATTAACAAAATTTATTGAACTCCAGAATCATTGACAGCATAAGCGAGAGCAGCCTTTTGTTCGCGAGTGAGGACATCCAAACCAAAACAGGCGATCGCGATCGGTGTCAATCCCGATTTTACATATAAAACTGTTTTCTCTGATGGATTTCTCAAAGAAATTTTACCGTCTTTTGACTTGATTTTATAGACCGACTGCTTGGTGGGTGTTTCTATTTCAAAGCCGTAGTCTCGTTTTTTAATCCGGTAAATCTCTTGATTACCACCAGATTTTAGTTTATAATCCCCATCACTTTGTCGTTGCAAAACATACAATTCTTGATTTTGACTCGCATCTTTGATTTTCCAAGATTCCGCCTCAGTTACCACATAGCCAATAGCGCGGTCTGCAGCATCCTTAATTTTCACTTTTTCGCGGCTGTCAACTGTTAATCTCGCTAATTCGCGATCGTTCTCATCAACCAACTTAGCACCATCAGACTCAGGTTTAAGCGAAAACGCCGCTTTCCCCCCCTCTAATTTAAGTTCAATTTTTCCACTCTTACTACTAACCGCAGGTGTCGTTTGAGTTTGAGTTGCAGGCGGTGTCTGAGTCTCCAGAGTTGGCGCGTTCGCTGGTTTGCTGCAATTAGTCAACAGCAAGGTTAAAAGTGCGATCGCAGTATAACTTTTTAGTTTCATAATTTTCTAAGTTTAAGATAATGCCCGTCTCTTAGAGAGCATTTTTGCAAAGTTCAGAACTTGATAAAGGCTCAAAAACATCATTGTAATTGTTTGGTACAGCCCTTCTTGATTTAAAATTAGAGGAGTGTTAACAGTTAAGTCGATCGCCTTCGATGTCACCTTCATCCTTTTTAGATTCACTTGTTCGGGCAGTTTTACCGCTTCTGGGGCTGCTTTTTGGATAACATGGATAGAACCATATTTTTTACTTGGGAAACTCAACTTCAAATTAATCTCTGTACCCTTCGGTTTATTTTTGCTCTTCCACTTTCCTCTACGATTGTGACCGTATGCTCTCCTATTTAATTCTGTAACGGTTAAGAAAAAGTTAGTGCTGTCAAGAAATTTTCCTTCGAGTGTTAGCCATCGATCCTCAAATATATCTAGCTTCCAACCCCGCTTACGAGGATGAGGTAACGTTTGAACTTTTTTATCCTTTTGGCGCCCAGGAGTGAAATCTATCTGAATTTTAACATTACTATTCGGAGTGCGATCGCGATTCACCATCGACACTATCTTTTTGGGTAACTCACAGCGAGCCTCCCGCAGTTTTAATTTATGATAATAATTCCATTTGACCGAACAAAAGATTGCCGGAACTATTAAGACAGCCAATAGAAAAAATCCTAACCCTGTCCAATTAGTCAAAGCATTTAAGGATTCGAGGAATAACCCAATTATGATAATACTAAGCCCGCTCCCAATTGCCAAAGCTCTAAAATAAGCAACTTTTTGATCTGCTAACTGCTTGATTTCCGCAATTTCCTTCAAATCCTTAAATATTTGGCTGACTGAAGTATCAGCTTGATAAGTTAAATCTTTCGCAAAGGTTTTCAGATTAATTGCCATATTCCGATCTCCCTGACTCAACACCTATTTATAACTTTACAACCGAGACTAATTTCAAGCTGCCCGTCTCTTAGAGAGCAATTTTGCAAAGTTCAGAATTTGATAAAGGCTCAAAAACATCATTGTAATTGTTGTGTACAACAGCCCTTCTCGTCTAAAAGCATGAGTAGTGTTGACAGTTAAGTCGAGCGCCTTCGGTGTCACCTTCATCCTTTTTAGATTCACTTGTTCTGGCAATTTTACCGCTTCTGGGGCTGCTTTTTGGATAACATGGATAGAACCATATTTTTTACTTGGGAAACTCAACTTCAAATTAATCTCTGTACCCTTCGGTTTATTTTTGCTCTTCCACTTTCCTCTAGCATTCTGCCCGTATGCTGTCCTATTTAATTCTGTAACGGTTAAAAAAAAGTTAGTGCTGTCAAGAAATTTTCCTTCGAGTATTAGCCATCGATCCTCAAATATATCTAGCTTCCAACCCCGCTTACGAGGATGAGGTAACGTTTGAGTTTTTTTACCCTTTTCGCCCGCCGGAGTGAAATGTATCATAATTTTAACATTACTATTCGGAGTGCGATCGCGATTCACCATCGACAGTATCTTTTTGGACAACTCATAGCGATCGTCCCGCACTTTTAATTTATTATAATAACTCTGTTTGACAGTACAAAAGATTGCCGGAACTATTAAGACAGCCAAGAGAAAAAATCCGAACCCTATCAAATTAGTCCAAGCATTTGAGTGTGCGAAGCATAACCCAATTATAATTAATAGGATACCAAGCCAGCTCCCAACTCCCAATTTGGTAAAATAAGCAACTTTTTGCTCTGCTAACTGCTTGATTTCCGCAATTTCCTTCAAATCCTTAAATATTTGGCGGACTGAAGTATCAGCTTGATAAGTTAAATCTTTCGCAAAGGTTTTCAGATTAATTGCCATATTCCGAGCTCCATTACTCAGCAGTGTTTGATAAGTTTTGTTAAAAAATGTGAAATAAATTATTCTAAAAGCCGAGACTTTTCTAGTATAGACTCACGTCTCCCAGAAAGATTCCTACCTTGGTGTTCACATCTCCGATTATAGCCGCTCAATACTTCTTAGTTTATGTATCCTTCGACACAGTGCCAGCACCAAAAGGCGCGGCTATTCACATCGTAGCATTTGTGCGAGTTTTAGCAGCAACTTTTGGCAACATTCAGTTAGTGACAGTTTCTCCAACCCCCGAAGTTATTAACACTCAAGAACTCTTTTCAAATGTTGCACAAACTCAGTTACCTGCGATTGGTGACACTCTAATTAACCGAGTGCTGCATTTCCGCACAATATTAGGTAGTTGGTGGCATAACCGCTACTTTGAAGCAGTGCATATCCGCTCAATATATGAAGGATATCCCATTGCTGCCAGGAAACACAAACTGTGCAAGCACTTAATTTTTGAAGTCAACGGATTGCCGTCCATCGAACTCAAGTATCGGCATCCAGCAGTTGCCGAAGACTCGGAATTGCTGCACAAATTAGTATCGCAAGAACAAATCTGTCTAGAAGCTGCAGATCTAATTTTAACTCCCAGCGGAGTGACACGGGATTATCTAATTTCTCGAAGCGTTAACCCTTCAAAGATTCGCGTAATTCCTAATGGCGTAGATATTGAAATCTTTAGTTATTTACCTCCAGCCAAGCGGGAACCAAATAACTGCTTTAAAATGCTCTACTTTGGCACGGTTTCTGCTTGGCAAGGAGTGAATTTAGCGGTGGAAGCAATGGCACTGGCTAATAACGAATTTCCTACTGAGTTGACAGTCATCGGACAATTGAAAGATTACCAAATTCAAGCACTAGACAAACTCGCTCGCAAGCTGGATGTTACCGATAAATTAAAGCTTTTAGAACCTATGTCGCAAGCTGAACTCGTCACGCACATCCATACTGCTGATGCTATTGTCGCACCTCTGACTCTCAACGATCGCAATTTAATACAAGGTTGCTGTCCCCTAAAAGTCTTAGAAGGCATGGCTACCGGGACTCCTGTGATTGCCAGCGATTTGCCCGTTGTCAGAGAATTGGGCATTGATGGGGAACACTTTCTGCTAGTTAAACCGGGTTCAGCTAAGGGAATTCTAGATGCTATTATCCGCTTAAAAAATGCTCCAGAATTGGGGATTAAATTAGCAGCGGCTGCTAGGGGTAAAATTGAAAATAATTACACTTGGCAGCAAGCAGGATTGGCATTAGTTAAAGCTTATCAAGAACTGGGAATTAAACGGTCAATTACCGATTGAAGCAGAAGTTTTTCCTGTAAAGGTGAAAATTCTGCCAAAATGCGATCGCGCGCCGCAATACCCATTTGGGCCCGCACCTTTGAGTCTAAATCCAAACACTCCAACACTGCATCTGGCAAACATTGTAACTGTTGGCGCGGCAACATAAAACCATTTAACCCATGCTCAACAATCTCTGGAATTCCCCCCGCATCGCTAGCAATACAACAGCAGCCACAAGCCATTGCTTCCAACAAAGCATTCGGCATTCCCTCCCACACGGAAGGCTGCAAGAAAATATCGCACAGTTGCAAATGTAGGGCAACTTTTTCAGGTTCATCCAAATGACCGGTGACGATTAAGCGTTTGTAATCCTCTGGATATTGACCAGCATAAAGTTGAATCGCGGCTTCCTGAGTAGTTCGCACTTCGCCAATTACCAACAGACAAGCTGAGCGATTTTCTCGCACTTTTGTTAGTGCTTTTAGCAAAAAACCCTGCCCTTTTTTCTCCCGCAATTCTCCAGCAAATCCTAAAACTATTTCATCCGGGCTAATTCCCAGACTTTCTCGCAGTGATAATTTAGTTTCTAAAGCAGCTTTAGGAGTAAAGATGTCTGGATTAACTGCATTTTTGATAACCAGGATGTCATCTCGCCGACAAAGTATGATTATCTTTTTAGCCAATTCTTTACTAACTGCTGTAATTAAATCAGCCCGTTCTAAAGTCCACTGAGTTCGCGCAAAATCTCCCGGCGGAAATATGCCTCGGTCAACATCATTTCCCCTCGCACTCACAATGCTTTTAATGCCTTTGATTTGTGCAAACCAGACTGCTAAAAACCCTGCCGGGAATAGGTAATGACCCCAAACAGCATCGTAGGGTTTTTGTTGGTGCAACCAATCTAAAAAATTTAGGGTATGAGTCATGGTCATATCCCAGTGACGGTATAACCCAATCCGATAAACTGAGAAGGGAAAAGTATTTGTTAATGGCTGAACTTCTCCGGCTTGTAAATAGCGACTCCAGACAAGAACATCGAGTTCAATTCCTAGTTTAAAAAGGCTGTCAGCAATGCGGGCTCCACTGGTTGCTAATCCGCCAATATCGGGGGGAAACCGTTCGGCAATTAATAAAAGTCGGGGCATACTTATTAATTATGAGTAAACTATCTCTGCTAAGCGGCGATTATTTTCTAGGAACCTATCACATTTTTGACAAGTTTTCAACATTGGTAAATTTTTAGTTTGGCGTAAAGCTGCGAAATTTTCTCCCGTCCAAATTTCTTTGAATGACCAAGAATTTCTTGATGGTACCCGCCACGTGATTTATCCGTGGAATCAATCCAAAATCGCAAATCGAAAATCCTCAAGCCCCCGCATTTATCCGTGGGGTCAATCTAAAATCTAAAATCTAAAATCTAAAATCGATTGACTGCTGCCTTAAATCACCGATGATTGGTTTATTCAGCATCATGCAGCAGACGCTAACTCTAGCAACGCGGTCAATTAAAGCATGAGTCCAAGGAGCAAAATAAGGGTGATTGTTGTAAGTCTCTGGCGTAAACTCCCTCAAGATTTTGCACTATTTCTGATGGTGTACTTCCGAAAGGATAGGCTTCTTTGATATCGTTTCCGGTTGTATGGGTACGATCGAGTCAAGGTCAATAATTCCACATTCCCCGACTCCCCACTCCCCACTCCCAACGGACCATCATTCCGGTGTAACCGGAATTGATATGACTTGGCGGATTAGGTTTTTTGCCATTGCTTTTTCGGCAAATATCGGGGCTACACGCTGGTTGTAGTCGATAATTTGTGCTGCTGTTTCTGCTTCCAGGATTTGGGGTATTTCTACAAGCGCCATCTCGACAGGAACAGTTTTATTGCGGTTGTCTAAACATAATTTCGCATTTCTTTGTGAAATCTTCATGAAGCTTTTATGAGAAAACTCTCACCGAACTCAGGAGATTTACAGAGGAAGGAGAACAGAGAGCGACAAAAATCCCCCTCACTCAGGGGGATTTGGCAAAAATTGCCTTAGTAATTACTCAGACATCGAGTTGCGTTCCGACCTACAATCATGAGAGATACCAAGTTGCGGTCTCAACCCTAATTCTATGAAGAAGAAAAACTTTTTGTTGGTACTCTGTCTGTTGCTACCAAGCCTAGTCCTAGGCTGCAAGCAGCCACAAACCTCTCAACAAACACCAAGTCCGTTTGTGGGCACACAAACCACCATTCCAGGTTGGAAAAAATTTGAGGGACGCGGTGCACAATTGCAGTTACCGGAGAGCTATCAGGGCGGAGACCTCAGCCAAAATCTGGACGTGGTGGTTCAGAAGCTGGAATCTTTGGGGCCCTACTATCAGCAGGTAGCTCAGTCACTCAAACAGAATTCATCCGTATTCGCCCTCTGGGCTTTTGACTCGAAGGCTAGTAAATCAGGTTTTCTGAGTAATGCGGCTATTCTTACAGAGCCAGTTGGATCTACAGTGACAACAGATACATACTTGGATGTACTTACCAAACAATTACCCAGCGAATTTCGCGTAGTGGAGCGGAAGCAGGTGACGCTTGACCGCTATCAGGGAGTTCAGATCGTTACAGAAGCCACAATTTCGGGTGTAACTGCCAAACAGATAATCTACACGATTAAACAGGGAAGCAATATCTGGGCTGTTACATTCACTACCAGTGCTGAGGAATTTGAAGAGCGCTTGCCCTCGTTTCAACAAAGTATTAACACGTTTTCAGTGAGCGATTAGCTCGACTTTTTTGCCAGCGAACATTGCACACTTGTTGTACAAAATCCGTCAATCTGAGGTTTTTTATTGTCTGTATTTGTTGAAAACAGGTGGTTATAAACTTCACAAAAACTAATTAATTAGCTGGGGGACACGCAAGATGCCTTGTCCTCCAAATGCGATCGCACTCGCAAAAGCAAGTCGCTAAAGCTAAACGGCTTGGTGACGTACTCGCTAGCACCCGATTCCAATGCCGAAAGCAGTTCTTGCTGGTCAGTGCGGGGCATAACCACCACAATCAGCCGCTGTTTTGGGCCGTCGGTATTCATGTTAAACCTGGCTGATTTCTCATTACCAACAAAACTCACTGTCTGGATCGGTTCTGTCTGTAAACCTTACATCAAGTTATTACATCCCGCAGACAAACTTTTCGCAACTTTTTGTACGGTGGGTACTGCACACCCTACCGTTAGCCGTTCATGGCTTTGATTAAAATTCCTAGAATTTTCTGAATATCTCGGATAAAATACTCTGTTAAATCTATCGAAACCACCTTATTTTCCAGTTTGAGAAATTGCCAAACTGTACCAGTTGTGACTGCGCCGTAAATAATCGAGATTTCCTTGCCTTCTTGTTGGTTAAACAATTGTGCTGCTACCATTTCAGCGGTACACTGACCTAATCCTGCTTTCAAGTTCTCATTTTTTGCCTCTACAATTGCTAATATGGGAGTGGAAATAAACAACTGTTGCCGAGAATTGCTCATTAAAAAATCGCAAAATCCATTGAGTCCTTTACTTGGATCGACATTAAACTCGATCCCAGAAAATAAACTTATATTATAATTTAATTTGCGCCTAATTTCTAGAAGAATTGGTGCTATAATCATTTCTGATCGGGCTTTTTCGGTATTAATTGAAACAGCGAGATCGATATTTTCTTTGAGAATAGTTGTTAATAATTCGCTGGGTTCTATTTCGGGAACATCAGCGAATAGTTGGGAAGACTCAGTAATTGTTAATTCAAATATTTTACTTACATTACTTAATTTGAAATCGCTGTAAGCCATTGCTTTTATAATTCCGTAGTTACCGGAAACGAGGTTGCAAAAAAAATCTTTTGAGATAGTGCAATTCGCTGTTCTGTGCGGACAACGCACCCTACATTAAGATGTAAGGTGCGCGGTACACAGCCTAGGTTAGAATTTGTGGTCTACTGCCGAAACGCAGCGTTCGCAAATTAGCGGATGTTCGATCGACTCTCCGACGTGAGTCGAGTAATTCCAGCAGCGATCGCACTTTTCCCCCTCTGCTTTGACTACACCAATCGCCAACTCCGGAGACTGATAAGTGTACGGCAATTCTTGCAGGATGGCATTCGATTCTACCAGTTCCACTTCCGAAGTAATGAACAAATAGCGCAGTTCGTCTACACCGTTCCCGGTCATTGTAGAATCGTGCCCTGCAGCTAGGTCAGCAGGAATTTCTGGCTTGGGTTCGATCGCAACTAATTCTGCTTTCGGGATTTGGGGTGTTTCTACAAGCGCCGTTTCTACTGAGGCTGTTTGTACGATCGCCTGTGTTTCTACAAGCACAAGCGCTGTCTCTACTGCCGGTGCGAGGACGATCGCCTTTGTTTGTGCAGGCACGATCGCGGTTGTCTGGCCCAGCACATCTGCTGTCAGCAAATCAATTTGTAGTGCAATTTTTTGACGGTTGGCCGCAAACAGCAAGTGACGGAAAACAAACCAGATTGTAAATAAGATGCCGATGACTTCCAATAGGCCTCCCAACATCGGAATCTGATTAATCGTATCCAAAATCGCCAGCGTTACTCGGCCCGTTATCAACAAAGAGGCTAACAGCCCAAGTGTTACCAGCACTTTTTGGTTTTCTGTGATAAAGTTACCCGCGTATTCAGGCAAATTAGCTACAAACTCGGCGACTCGATCTAAGATTGGCTGCCCATCTGAAGCCGACGATTCTGGGGCAGAATACTGTATTATCTCAGAAGAGCGATCGCCCTTTTGAGCGAGCGTTTCCGCCTCAACATAAATTGTGTTTTCTGTCAACACTTTCGCAACATTTGCCGCTTGTTCTTCCTGCCGATCTTGTGCTACTTTTGCTTTCTCCTCTGCGGCTGAGTGTACGAGTGAATTTTGCGATCGCACATAATCCACCAATTCTTCGCTGCTGGGATTCAAAGCTTGCAATTGCTGTCTTTTCTCAACATCGGGAACGTACAATAAAACCTTAGCTTCCAAAGAAGAACCGATCGCCTTTTCAATCCGGGCTTTTTCCAAAACCTTGTTAACTTCGCCGCGCACTTGTCGCAAATACTGCCAGCGAGTCGCCAATTCTGGATTGTGCCACGAAGCATCAAGTTGCACCCAGCCGGCTTCAAATACTGACTTGTAAGGAGTCGGATAGGGAAGGTACTGCCAAATATCCTCAGCCATGTGACACAAAACAGGTGCGATCGCCCGTGCTAAATTCTCCACAGCAATTGCAATCACCGTCTGACAACTGCGGCGGCGAAGGGTATCTGTCGCGCTGATGTAAAGTCGGTCTTTGGCAATATCCAAGTAAAAATTCGATAAATCCACCGTGCAGAAATTCTGCACAGTTTGGAAAAATCTGGAAAATTGGAAGCTTTCAAAAGCATCTTGGACTTCCGCAAATACTTCGCCCATTCTGTGCAGCATATAGCGGTCGAGTTCCGGCAATTCCTCGTAAATAACGGCATCTTTTGCGGGGTCAAAGTCGTGCAAATTGCCCAGCAAAAACTTAGCTGTATTGCGAATTTTGCGGTAAACATCCGACTGCTGTTTGAGAATGTTTTTGCCCAACGGCACGTCTGCCGAGTAGTCTACCGAAGACACCCACAACCGCAAAACATCGGCCCCATATTCCTTAATTACTGCCGCCGGATCTACGACATTGCCTTCAGATTTGCTCATCTTGCGGCCTTTTTCATCTAGCACAAAACCGTGAGTCAAAACTGTTTTATAAGGAGCGACGCCGTTAGTTGCTACACTCGTAAGCAAGCTGGATTGAAACCAGCCGCGGTGTTGGTCTGAACCTTCCAAATAGATATCAGCAGGATAGTTTAATTCCGATCGACCTTGGGCAACTGCGGCCCAGGAAGAACCCGAGTCAAACCACACATCCATCGTGTCGGTTCCCTTGCGGTAAGTGCGGCCGTTGTTGCGGTAAGATTCCGGCAGCAATTCATCGATCGACAATTCCCACCAAGCATCCGAACCTTTCTCGGCAAAGATAGCTTGCACGTGGGCGATCGTTTCTTCATTTAACAGCGGTTCGTTGGTTTCTTCGTCGTAGAATACGGGAATGGGAACGCCCCAAGTCCGCTGGCGAGAGATGCACCAATCCGACCGATCGCCCACCATTGCAGTAATCCGATTTTCCCCTTGGGCGGGAATCCAATTCACCTCGGCGATCGCTTTTAGGGCTTCATCTCGGAACCCTTCAACCGAGGCAAACCACTGTTCCGTCGCCCGAAAAATAGTCGGCTTTTTCGTGCGCCAATCGTAAGGATAAGAGTGAGCGTAACTTTCCTCTTTAATCAAACAATTTGCTTCGGCAAGGGCATCAATGACTGCGCCGTTGCCGTTTCCGAGGACATTTAAACCTGCAAACTGTCCTGCTTCTGCGGTGAAATTTCCGTTTTCATCTACGGGGGTTAAAACTGGCAAACCGCAGCGTTTTCCGACGATAAAGTCTTCTTGTCCGTGCCCCGGTGCGGTGTGTACCAATCCGGTTCCTGAATCAGCGGTAATGTAGTCACCGCCGGCAACAATTGGACTTTCGCGATCGAACAGCGGGTGTTTGTAGATGCAGCCTTCTAATTCTTTGCCTTTGAAGGTAGCGAGTATTTTTAATTGAGTGTTAAAAGTTGCCGACAGCCGATCGACCGCATCGACAGCTACTAACATAAATTGTTGTGCGATGTGGGAATTTGCCGGCGGTTCCACCACCGCATAAGTCAGTTCGGGATTGACTGCGATCGCCAAGTTTGCCGGAATTGTCCAGGGAGTAGTCGTCCAAATCGCCGCCCAGAGGCTCGGCATATAGCGCTTGAGCTTCGTTTGCAGGGATTTTGACAGTTTTTTCACGTGGAAGCCGACGTAGATGCTGCGCGACGTGTGGCCTTCGGGATATTCCAATTCCGCTTCGGCGAGGGCTGTTTTCGAGCTCGGGCTCCAGTGAACGGGTTTGAAGCCGCGGTAGATGTAGCCTTTGAGTACCATTTGACCGAAAACGCCGATTTGAGCCGCTTCGTATTCGGGTTTTAGGGTTAAATACGGGTGTTCCCAGTCGCCCCAAACGCCGTAGCGCTGGAAGGATTCGCGCTGCTGTTCCATTGTTTGCTGCGCGAAGGCGGAGGCTTTGCGGCGGAGTTCGATCGGGGTTAGATTTAGCCGCTCCTCCGATTTCATGTTCTGCAATACTTTAAGTTCGATCGGCAATCCGTGACAATCCCAACCGGGCACGTAGCGGACTTTTTTGCCGCGCAGCATTTGGTAGCGGTTGATAAAGTCTTTGAGGATTTTGTTGAGGGCGTGGCCGATGTGGAGTTGTCCGTTAGCGTAGGGCGGGCCGTCGTGGAGGATAAACAAGTCGCCTGGGTTATTGTCGGATAGGCGATCGTAGATTTCTTGATCTGCCCAAAACTTTTGCAATTCTGGTTCGCGCTTGGCCGCGTTAGCGCGCATATCAAACTTGGTTTTGGGCAGATTTACCGTGTCTTTGTAAGATTTAGCTTCCATTTTTGACAAACTTTTTATGTAGTTAGTTGTTAGTAGTTAGCGGTTATTTGAGAGATGATATCAAGTCCGGTTAAATAATCATAATTAAATTTGTAGTGAGGAACGCAAGTCCTCTCTCGTCCTTGAAGAGTTGACAGCCAGATATTTTAGTATAAGCGATCGACCGCACATTAGATCGAACCAAATCCGTAGAGTTCTCTCTCTTCTCGAACTCTGCGCCCTCTGCGCCCTCTGCGGTTTAATCATTCCGGTCGAACCATAAACGATATCACAAATCGACCTTCGGCTATTGGGTTAGCCAACTGAACATTTCACCGACGGTGAGATTGAAGGATTCAGCAATTGACACTTGCAGTCGGTTTTAACCGACTTCCGCTATGAGACAGGGAATAAATTCCCTGTCGGAATGTCGGACTCGGGCGAGTGAAAACCCCTCAGAGGAACAGTCCCAACCCGCGGCTAACGGCATTTCCCATGCGATCGCAAAATGACGCGGCCGGCACTCCCTGTCCTTGCTGTTCCCATTTTTCCACGAGTTGGCGGCCTAGGGGTGTGAGGCGAAAACTGTCGGTAATGCCTTGTCCGTCTACTTCCCGCCGCAGTACGCCGACTTGGATCAGCCAGAGTAGGGAGTTTTCGGCTACGAGTTCGGATACGGGCGATCGGGTGTAGCCGCTTTCGACACCCGCGTTTGAGGCGATCGCACTTAGGAAAACACTGTTATCGCGGATGGTCTGGAAGAAGTGTAATTGAAAAGGGCTGCACCGGACCGCGCGATCGGCTCTTTTGACAGTGCGGCCGGGATAACTAATAGATTTAAACGCTTCGGATGGGATAAAAGTCATTGAGAGAATTTCTGAACAGGTACTATATTTTTTATGATTGCAGATATAACGACGTATTGACAGTTGAAGTGGGCGATCGGCTGCTGTATCCCTGACAATAGTCAAAGAAGCGAACACTAAGGCTTATTTACCCAATTAACTTTTACACTTATTATGACCTATATACTGAATAATATCCAACATTTCTATTTTTATGATTTCTCCATAGCTTCTTATACTATTAAAATGATCGGGAAAGGTATAAAGGCCGTTTACTTGCATCCAATAACCCTGCGTTCTCTCAGGAGATTGATGCCTTCTACCTAAACCAATTCTTAGAGAAGCGATAGTCCTATTTAACTGTGACTTAGCTAATCATCCCCTCAATTTCTGGATCTGTAAACCCAAATTGCCTGAAAATCCGCAACACATAAGCTGGTGACATTTCCCCAGCACCCATATCAATCGGAACAATCCTTTTTCGGTCTTCAATTTCACGCATATACAAACGATAGTCCCCTTTCCCCTCTCGGTAAAACTGACATCCGTTTTATTCTAAAATCTTAATTAATGCTTTAGGTTTTAAAGATGGAAGGTTTTTAGGCATAAACTTTTCTTAGTTCATAAGTGTCTGAGCCTTCGGCATCTTCTAAAGTTAGAAACTCGTGTAATTCATTAATAGAAAGAGGGCTGAGATAAACATCAGACTCGGATTCATAGACTTCGGAAAATGACTCAATAGCTTGTTTGAGTTTATCAATAGATTGTTCGGGAGTATTGCCTTGTCCCACAAATCCATTTTCTAAACACAAAGAAACCCAATAATCAGCACTTTTTCTGATAATTACAGTGTAGAAATCAATCATATTTTACTTAGTAAATTAAGTTTAATGGAGTCAGCAAATTTTGAGGAGACACCGATAATCTAACACGCTATCGCCCACAAGTCAAGGCGGAGGATAACCCCACCGAACTATTGCAGAGTGCAGAATTTCCGTGCGTAAATACCAGATAGATATTATACAGATAGCCTGCTCTATACTACAAAGTAGGGACAAGCGCCTGTCCGAGAGCAGTAACACCCAGACAAGACCACTACTCCAAATCTTGAAACAGCCAACCAGGGAGCATATTAATTATGTCACAACCTCGGTATGATGACGAAAAAAACGAGACGCGCCATGCAGCTACAAGCGAAGAGGCTTGCACTAATATGGAAGAAAAATACGGTTGGCAGCTTAAAAATGTAGAAGAGACTGGCAATTCTATTTTGAGCGTTGATTGCATTTTTGATGGAAATTGCGAGTTTCCGCCGTCGCCAATGGACTTGAGTCAAGGTGATTACCTGAAGGAGAGAAAAGAAAATGCGTAAATACATTATTTTCCGCGCCGAAAAAGGTGAACTGGAAAAATACCGTTCACTCACCGAAACAAAAGTAGGAGAAAGCTTTTACCGAGTAGCTAATGCCGGATCGGTTAAGTCATTGATTTGGACAATAGCCGAGCATTATGACTCTAGTGGTAAGCCATCCCCAGCACCGGGCTATCGTTTAACCGAAAGCGTTGTTGTCCCAAGTGCGATCGATCCAATGTTTCCCAGTGCATCAACTCATTTTAGAGACAGCGGGTGGGAAGTTGTGAAAGTTCAGGAATATACCCCTGAAATTCCCGCTCCCTATGGCGCAGAGTTTGACTCAATTTGTATTTGCTATTGCGCTTACAAACCAATAGAAAATGCTCCACTCAAGCAATATGAGCGATCGCCCGCAACCATTGATTCATTCGGAGGCGATCGAACAGCTTACGATCGCTGGCTAGAGTCCCAAAAACAACCGACTGAAGTTTAATTAATAAGACTTACCCACAGCTAATCCGAAACCGGTTTTTTTGCCCAGAAGACGCATTACAGCGCGCCGAAATCTAAAAAACCCGGTTTCTTTGCTTTTGATGCGTAAGTCCAGATTAAATCAGCTCACCTCGCCCGGTTTAGAGAAACCCTACACAAAGAAACCCAATAATCAGCTTTTTTTCTGAGAAAAACAGTGTATAAATCTATCAAATTTTATTGGTAAATTAGTTTTAATTGATTCAGCAAATTTTGAAAACACACCAATAATTTAACACCCGATCGCCGATCGGAGAATTACCACCGCAGAAACACCTGGATCCCAGAAAGGTATAGAATACTTAGGATAGAGCAATCAATTTACCTACTATGACAGAAGACAAAACATTGACAACCGCTAGCGGGATTCCGGTTGCAGATAACCAAAATTCCTTGACAGCAGGTGAACGCGGGCCTATCCTCATGCAGGATTTTTACCTGATGGAAAAACTGGCTCACTTCAACCGGGAACGCATTCCTGAACGCGTTGTCCATGCAAAAGGAGCCGCTGCATTTGGCACGTTTACCGTCACCAATGACATTACTCGCTACACCAAAGCTCACCTATTCTCAGAAGTTGGCAAAGAAACTCAGGTTCTCCTCCGCTTCTCTACCGTAGGCGGCGAACAAGGTTCAGCGGATGCCGAACGTGACCCCAGAGGTTTTTCGATGAAGTTCTACACCGAAGAAGGAAACTGGGATTTAGTAGGCAACAACACGCCTGTTTTCTTCATCCGCGATCCGCTCAAATTCCCTGATTTGATCCACACCCAAAAGCGCCATCCCCAAACGCATCTCAAAGATCCTGACGCCAAGTGGGATTTCTGGTCCCTGAGTCCAGAAGCTTTGCATCAGGTGACAATTCTGTTTTCCGATCGCGGTACGCCGAAAAACCACCGCCACATGGACGGTTTTGGCAGCCATACCTTCAGCCTGATCGATGCTCGAGGAGAACGGGTTTGGTGCAAATTCCACTTCAAAACCGTGCAAGGTATTGACAATTTCACCGCCGAAGAAGCGATGCGGATCAAAGGCGAAGACCCCGATCATGCGACTCGCGATTTGTTTGAGGCAATCGACCAAGGTAATTATCCCAAGTGGCGGTTTTGCATTCAAGTAATGACCGAGGCCCAGGCTGCAGAGTATCGCGAAAACCCCTTTGACTTGACAAAAGTGTGGAAGCATTCAGAGTTTCCGTTAATTGACGTGGGAATCCTGGAACTCAATCGCAATCCACAAAACTTTTTTGCTGAGGTGGAACAGGCGGCATTTTCTCCTTCTAATGTCGTTCCAGGTATTAGCTTCTCTCCAGACAAAGTGCTGCAATCTCGCATCATGTCTTATCCAGATGCTCAACGCTACCGTCTCGGTGCAAACTATCAGCAATTGCCCGTCAATCAACCAAAGTGTCCGGTGATGAACTATCAGCGGGATGGCGCAATGGCACCGGGTAACAACGGTGGTAGCGGGCCCAACTACGAACCCAACAGCCACGAAGATGCCCCGAAGCAAAACTCGGTCTATGCTGACCCAGCTTGGGACTTAGGAAATGTCAAAGTCGATCGCTACGATCGCCGTAAGGGAAATGACGATTACACTCAAGCAGGAGACCTCTATCGCTTGATGAAACCCGACGCACAGCAGCGGCTTGTCGCTAACATTGTGGAAAGTTTGAGTGCAGCAAAACCGGAAATTCAGATGCGCCAACTCTGCCATTTTTTCCGCGCCGATCCGAATTACGGCCGGCAAGTCGCAGAAGGTTTAGGAATTGCGATCGATCCTTCTATGATGCCCGCTGCTGCTCAACCGATTGGTGTGTAGAACCCGCGAACATTCAATTAGACATCTGCTTTTTAGCAGATGTCTATTCTCACATCTTGCACTATTCTCGCTGAACAGGCAAGATGCCTGTGAAGCGAGAAAATCTACTCTTTGTGGAACAGGCATCTTGCCTGTTCAAAAAAGGATTATTGACAATGGTGCAAGAGCTCAGTATTGAAACTATGCGTGCAATTAGACATCTGCTTTTTAGCAGATGTCTATTCTCACATCTTGCACTATTCTCGCTGAACAGGCAAGATGCCTGT
>NZ_JAUBTO010000001.1:28881-33192 GCF_036702495.1 Microcoleus sp. C2D2
TGTGGAACAGGCATCTTGCCTGTTCAAAAAAGGATTATTGACAATGGTGCAAGAGCTCAGTATTGAAACTATGCGTGTAATAGGCACTCTTACCCCGCGTCTTAGGTGCAAGTTAAATGCTATACAGCTTAACGTCATGGAGTTGGGGGCGATTAAGAGCCCGATAGCTTCGCTTCACGCGATTTTTAGCAACGGTCTCTTGGAAAGGCACACAACCAAGTAAAATAACTTGAGGAACTGCAATAAAAACCAAACAAGAGAAACCAAACTATGACCTTACCAATTGGCTGTGCCGCTCCTCAATTTACCGCCAAAGACACCAACGGCAACACCGTCTCCCTGTCCCAATTTGCCGGTAAAACCGTAATCTTGTATTTCTACCCGAAAGATGACACCCCCGGCTGCACAAGACAAGCCCAAAGCTTCAAAGCAGCCCATGAAGAATACAAGGGCAAAGATATAGTAGTTCTCGGTGTCAGCCGAGACAACGAGGAATCGCACAAAAAGTTCACAGAGAAATACGGTTTGCCTTTCCAGCTATTAGCAGATGTTGATGGCACGATTACCAAAGCTTACGATGTCGAGAAAGGCGATTATGCCAAGCGCGTTACTTTCGTCATCGACGGTACCGGCAAAATTATTCAGGTTTATGAAGGAGAAAATCTGAAAGTTGACTCTCACGCTCAAGATATTCTTGTCACCATAGTTTAGTCGAAGTTTAGGCGATCGCACTAACATTCCTGGATCCACCAAACGGCTAAAACCCGGTTTCTTCCTAGATGCCTCCTTGCTATAGGCAATATTCTCGTAGAAACCGGGTTTTTTTCCTAAGTCCTTCCTCAAGCAAGTGAGGGGTCAATCGATTTTAGATTTTAGATTTTAGATTTTAGATTGAAGCATTGACCCCAGGGATAAATTCAGGGGGCAAGTTTCATCGGATACAGGTTTTTTATTTCTGGACGGATGAATCCGGGGGCTTGTATCCTGGATGCTTTCGGTCAAGGGTGCGGAAACCACCTAGTCGAACTAAATTCTTTCCCTCAAAACTTGCACCACAGATCCGCTCAACCAGCCATATATTCGGTTAAGGTGCTTATAGTGCGCCTAAAGTTAGATTTGTGGCGCAAATCCCGCCAATAATTAAAAATTTATGCTGTAAAAAGCATTAACCGTCCCTAGACTGAATCGCAGGGCGATTTTCTCCGGGTTCTGGTCATTGTGTTTGATAACATCAGAAGTTATCCTTGCTTTAGCTGAATAATTAAGTAGGTAGGGTGGTATATAATGACAACCAACAACATTATTTTGAGTTACTTAGGTCCACAAGAAATTGAGGCTAATCGAGCCGCTGTCTTAGTTGGCAGTTTTGACAAAAATCTAGTGGCAGCCCTGGAAGCAACAGAAGGCTCAAATGCCCTGAATGTGGGGAGAAATCCCTCTACAGGCATTTGGAATATCAGTTTAGAAAAAGGATTCGATAGCGCCGGAACTCGCACAGTACAGGTGAGGGCAACTGATAAGACTGGCAAAGTTATCGGCCAACAAACAATTAACATCAAACTTAATCCTGCTTCTAACTCCCCCGCTCAAATTATCACGTTAATTACTCTCAGAGATACCGCATTCAAAGTCGGAACACTGCCCGCCAGCAATCTTAACAACCAGCAAAAAGCGGATATACCAGCAGGTAAAACTTATCAAATTAGGGACTACGAGTTAGAAGACGGTCACCTGAATGTTCAACTAAATAATCCAATTCCTCCGGTGGGAACCTCTGGCTTTTTATACGAAAAACACGTACTTATCACCAAAGGCGCAAAAATTCTCATATTCGATCGCGCCCAGTTGCCGGCCTCGCCACCGGGAATGCAGTTACTATGGGTGATCAAAAAGACTTGGTTAAAGCTCACCCCCGGAGATTCTGCGACTTTAGGACAAGCTAAGAAATTACAATTTAACCAGGGAGAAACTTTCAATATTCTCGGCTACGCTTGCGTGGAAAACCATTTTCGAGTCACTTTCGATCGGGCAGTTCCTAACTTAGGAAAGTCGGGCTTTCTGTACTCGCAGCACGTCCAAATTTTGCGAGAGGGGAGGGGAATTGCGTTTGATAGAAATGCAGTTACGATGACTGTTATCAAAACGACGGTGTTGAAAAAGCGGCCGGCAAATGCGGCTGGCCTGCAACCCCAAGAAAAAATTACTTTGCCGGCGGGAATGATTTACGGAATTGCCGGATTCTCGATCGAACAAAGCCACATAAAAGTCTCCCTTAACGAGAATTTGCCGCAATTTGGCAATACGGGTTTCATTTATCCCGATTTTGTGCAATTCAGCCGCGGTGGCAAATCTTTCAATCCCGCTGTGAATTTAACTTATCAAGGGCCGGCAGAAGTTTTAGTAAATGGGCCCATCGTCCTTCGGGGTAGTTTTGACCGGCAACAAGCAGCAAAAGTTGAGGTGATAGCGGAGGATAAATTTCCGCTAAGCGTCACGCTAAACCAACAAGCCAGCAGTTGGCAAGTTAATTTGCCTAAAGGATTTAGCGTAGCTGGAGCTCGGTGGTTCAGGTTGCGGGCAACTGACAGCAAAGGCAACGTTACTGGCAGCCAAATAATTTACATTACCGTAATTTCCGATCCGCTGACTGTCGGAAAAGGTTTGACCTTAAAGATAGTTTCTGACACTTTGTTTAAGGTAGCTCCGCTTGATTCTTCCCGGCTCAACAATCAGCAAAAAGTTCTTGTCAAAGCAGGGCAGACTTTGGCGGTTAGCAAGTACGGATTTATGGACGGGCACCTCAAGGTGGTTGTGGATTCAGCTATTTCGCCGATCGGTACTTTTGGCTATTTTTACGAACCCGACGTTCAGCTTGCCAAAGGTAATAAAATCCTAAAATTTGACCTAGCCGACGTACCGAATAGCAACGTCAGCGCTCAACTGTGGGTAACTCAAACAACTCAGATTAAAGGTCAACCAGAAGATTCATCTAAACTGCCTGCAAATCAAGTTGCTGACCTAATTTTAGGCAGCACCTATGCCATTACTGGTTATGCCTGCATTTTGGGGCATTTCCGAGTAACTCTCGCCGAATCTATTCCCGGTTTCGGCAAGATCGGATTTATTTATTGGCAGGACGTTAAAATTAAAAAAGACGGCAAAGAAGTTCCCTTTGACCCCGGTGCTTTGACGATGACAATGCTACAAGCAACTGTGTTTAAAAAACGGCCTGTAGATGCTGCCCGCCTGAGAGATACCGAGAAAACTACGCTACCTTTAGGTCGAGTTTACGGCGTGGAAAGCTACGGTTTGGAAGGAGATCACCTGAAAGTTTCCGTGACTGAAGAACTCCCGAATTTTGGCAATACAGGTTATGTTTTTCCTAGTTTTGTTCAGTTCAAGCGGGGAGATAAAATTTTCGATGCGGTGCCGAACAATGTGGAATTGAACGTGCCGTATTTTTCGCAGCGGGACAATCCGCGTTTTGACTGGTCTACTTGCAACGTAACTTCGATCGCGATGGTGCTTTATTATTACGGCCTTCGTTCTAAGTGGGGCGGACAGTTGGAGGATGAGTTGTTGCAGTGGTGTTTCGACTATGCCGGTCAGGGTTCTCAAACCGATCACAGCGTGCTTTCGGCGCTGATTCAAGCTTACGGGTTTAAGACGAGTTTTAGTACGACTCGCAACTGGGCCGATGTGCGATCGGAATTGCTGAATCGCCGGCCAGTAGTTTTAGCGGGAGATTTTACTGCATCCGGTCACATTCTCACTTTAATTGGCTACAATTCTCAGGGTTATATCGTGCAAGATCCTTGGGGAGATGCACTCACAGGTTACAGCGATACTGAGGGGAGAAAGTTGATGTATCCCTACAGTTACGTGAATCAAGTTGCTGGGCCAGACGGGAATGTTTGGGCGCATTTTATCTCTCGATAATCTACTCTACGGTGGGCAAGTAGTTTGAGGCACTACGGCTATTCGTAAGGTGCGCATTCCAGCTATTCGTAAGCTACTGGGTGCGCACCCTACCTAACTTAGGAAATCTTGCGCTTCATTTTGCGTTTCGCTGCACCAATACCTAAAAAGCTCAATCCTACAAAAGTACCCACCCAAGTAGAAGGTTCGGGTACACGCTCAACATTTGCTGGAGCGGGTACAGGCTCAACCTTTGCTGGAGCGGGTACAGGCTCAACCTTTACTGGAGCGGGTACAGGCTCAACCTTTACTGGTTCGGGTACAGGCTCAACCTTTACTGGTTCGGGTACAGGCTCAACCTTTACTGGTTCGGGTACAGGCTCAACCTTTACT
>NZ_JAUBTO010000001.1:33292-90027 GCF_036702495.1 Microcoleus sp. C2D2
GGTTCGGGTAGAGGCTCAACCTTTACTGGTTCGGGTAGAGGCTGAAACTTTCCTTTAATGGCGAGCGCATCGTTAGCGCACTCGGCAATAAAGTTAGCAATATACTCCGCCGAAGGCAATAAGGATTTGTTGAAACTGAATCCGATTGTTTGAGAACCTACTGCATCAAACTGAGCGAAATTAAGACCGAGGGCGCTCAAAGCTGCTGCGGTTAAAAATTCGATATCTCCTACTTTTGTACCCGCAGCTATTGAGGTGAGGATAGTGTTGTCTCCTGTTTGTTCAAAATAGGGGTCTGTGGCAGCTAAATCGCCCAGTGATGGGGTTTTGCCTTGAGATGCAACTACCGTATTGTATTGATTTAAATTGCTAAAGCCAGAGTTAGTTTGGGTAACGCTTTTAGCGTTAACATCCTTATAAACGCCTGTTGTCGCCACGCCTGAGTCATTTCCGTCGGCAAAGCGAACGGCAAATAAGCTGTTAGTTGCGCTAGCTGTATTGAAGTTTTGACCGGAAAAATTGAAGAACAAATCGCCGTAGTTGATGTTGCCTCTTGCAGCGGCGCTGTCTGCATATCCTGCTAAACTTAGATTGGAGTTGATGGCGATCGAAACTTTATCTGATGTTTCATTGATTGCCATGCCGTAAAATTCAAATGCGCCGCCGCCGAATTGCGTTTCTGTCACGCCGTCGTTGAAGGAATCGAGCGCATAATTCCAGCCGTTAGATAGGGTTGCTGCTGTAGCTTTTAGTGGGTGTAGTGCGAAAAGGGCACCAAAAACAGCCACGGAGTAAGTCCAGTGGATGCTTTTTTTAGTAATGGAGTTGTTCATAAAATTCTACCTGGTAATGAGTGTTTAAGTTTCAAGTCGGCTCGATCGACTGTTTGTTATTTTTAGTAAATCATACATTCCGGGAAACTTTTATAAAAGTTTGGTAAACTTTGAAGAAATCATACATTCCGGTCGAATTTATAAAAATTTGGTAAAGATTTGGTTTGGCAATTGCATCATATCAAGTAGATTGGTTAGGATAGATTGTTTGAAAAAAACCAACCCATGCCAGTAGCTAAATAAAGTCGTGGACGCAGCCACACTATATACTGTGCCTGCGTCCACGACTTTAGGTGCAAATAAACCGACTACCGGGTTTGGGCGGTTGAGAGCAGCCCTAAACTGCCGGCTAGTCCAGATATAGGCTTTACCCTTCTCTACAAGATATTATTGTTTTTTGATGCCGATCGACTTAATTGATTTTTTCTCAATTATCAATGAATCTGGACAAGTGGGGGCGTGATGTTGTGGAGACCGATGCCTGATTCTGTTAATATTTCTATTTTTTGATTAATAAGTTGCATAACTTGTCTGTCATCTGCAGCGCTGTTCAATAATTATAATTACGTTTGTGGTGATGACCGAAAGCATCCAGGATACAAGCCCCCGGATTCATTCCTTCCCAGACTCAGGACCCAGAAATAAAAAGCCTGTATCCGATGAAACTTGCCCCCTGAATTTATCCGTGGGGTCAATGCTTCAATCTAAAATCTAAAATCTAAAATCTAAAATCGATTGACTTCCTTCATCAAACTCCTAAAAAGTCGATCGCCTACAATTTTACTAATTTTACCCTAAGCGATCGACCCAACAGGCTCTTACTCGATCGACAAACTGTGGAGAGGCACTTTTTCTGTAAGTGCCGCACAAAGCGAGACTTGGATCATCAAAAAAATTTCAGACGGATCTTCGCGATCGCACGTTTTTATAACACTCAAGAAACTTCTTGCCCTAGATCCGGTGCAGGCATCGTGGGTTCCTTCTAACTCGGGCGGTGGTTTCTGCACTTGAAGCGCTGCATAAATCCATCAAATTTCAAAAAGAGTTGCTCGCAACTATTGAACCTTGCCATTTTTTAAATGCTGTTACCATATCGCCGACAGTTCGTTGACTATCTTGACTCTTCCCTTGAGCACAGACCGCAGCAGGCGGTTGATCGAAAGTTTGTATTCATCGTCGAGAGACTCGTCTAAAACAGCAGCCATCAAACCGTAGCGATCGGCTAAAGTCAAACAACCCGTATCCGTAACAGAGGCAAGCATTTCGGAAATAGCGCCGGGTATTAGTTGAACTAAAAACATGAGACATTCCCTTAATTCGATATTTATATCATCTCTCGTTCTGGGAAAATCAAAAGTGACGCGGGCATAGCAGAGAACGTGATCTTTAGAGGCAAACTGTGTGACAGCCACAACTCTAATTGTGTGACGAGCTGCGTTTTAAGTCTGCGATCGTAGTCACAAAATGATTTTATATCTTCCACATGGACCCTCTCCCCTCCCAAATCTAAAGATTTAAAGAGATTTTTCCGCTCTGTGGGTGTCTTTACCCATTACCCATGTATAAAACGCATCAGGCCTATGCGAAAAATTCATAAAACTCAATATTTTGTAAAAATAGCTACGAATGTTTACTGTGCTGCGCTATACATTAGCTCGTAACTAAGGTGCATCGAAACGGAGCGATCGACCGAACCATCGGTAGCAACTATTACCATAAATAGTTTGGCGACTTCGAGGCAGTGCCCAGTCAAACTCAAATGTACAGAAGATAAACCATGCAAAAAAGAAATTCGATATGGTAACTCAATATACAGTTTTAAATCCGTACACTCACTAAGGTTAGCAGGAAACACACATTTTATGCTCCAAGTCAATACCTCCCCGAACCAGCCATCCGCGAGGGTAAACCGATGACCCAAACAGTAGAAGCCAAAGCTCAAGCGAGCCTGAACAAGTTTGAAAAACTCAAAGCCGAAAAAGATGGCTTAGCATTAAAAGGTGAACTCGACCACTTCGCCGAAATTGGCTGGGAAGCAATGGACGAAACAGATCGAGACCACCGCCTCAAATGGCTCGGCATCTTCTTTCGGCCAGTAACTCCCGGCAAATTCATGATGCGGATGCGTCTGGCCAGCGGCGTCATCACCAGCAATCAAACCAGAACGCTAGCAGAAATCGTCCAACGCTACGGCGACGACGGCAGCGCCGACATCACCACCAGACAAAACCTGCAACTGCGCGGAATTCGCATCGAAGACGTGCCGGACATTTTCCGCCGCCTCAAAGAAGCTGACCTGACCAGCGTCCAGTCTGGCATGGACAACGTGCGCAACATCACCGGTTCCCCAGTCGCCGGGCTCGACGCCGACGAACTGATTGATACGCGGGAACTGGCGAACCAAGTCCAAGACATGATTACGAACAGCGGCGAAGGCAATCCCGCGTTTTCAAATTTGCCGAGAAAGTTTAATATTGCGATCGCAGGCTGCCGCGACAACTCAGTCCACGCAGAAATCAACGACATCGCCTTCGTACCCGCTTACAAAGACGGCAACATCGGCTTTAACGTTTTAGTCGGCGGTTTCTTCTCCGCCAAACGCTGCGAAGCTGCAATTCCTCTCAAGGCCTGGGCAAGTCCCAGCGACGTTGTAGATTTGTGCAAAGCAATTTTAACTGTGTTTCGCGATCGAGGTCCGAGAGCAAACCGCCAAAAATCGCGGCTGATGTGGCTGATTGACGAACTCGGAATCGAACAATTCCGAGCCGAAGTCGAACAAGAATTTGGTCGCACTTTGCCCGCCGCCGCCCTCAAAGATGAAATCATCTGGGACAAACGCGACCACATCGGCATCTACCCCCAAAAACAATCAGGGCTCAACTATGTAGGGCTGCACGTTCCCGTCGGACGGCTGCAGGCATCGGATTTGTTCGATTTGGCCAGAATCGCCGAGGTTTACGGCAGCGGCGAACTCAGGCTCACCGTCGAAGAAAACGTCATTATTCCCAACGTTCCCGACTCGCGGATTGAATCGCTGGTCAAAGAACCGCTGTTGCAGCGTTTTTCCATCGAGCCCGCACCCCTGATGCGAGCATTGGTTTCCTGTACCGGCGCCAAGTATTGCAACTTCGGCCTCATCGAAACCAAAAGCCGCGCTGTGGCAATGATTGAGGAACTCGATGTCGAACTTTCACTTCCCAAACCAATCAGAATTCACTGGACGGGTTGCCCCAATTCCTGCGGTCAACCCCAAGTAGCAGACATCGGTTTGATGGGAACAAAAGTTCGCAAGAACGGCAAAACCCTCGAAGGTGTAGACATTTACATGGGAGGCACAGTTGGCAAAGACGCTCATTTGGGTGCTTGCGTCCAAAAAGGCATCGCTTGCGAAGACCTCAAACCGCTGCTGCATCAACTGTTAGTCGAGCAGTTTGGGGCAGTTCCCAAACAGATTGCAGGGGATGTAGCTGTGCTGCAGCGGCAACTCCAATTGACGGTTGAGGAGGGCGAAAAGGCAGCCCAGGCACCCAAACCTCAGACATCTACTGTCATTTTCGCTCGATCGGGCAAAGAAGTTGCTTGCAGCGAAGATGAGTACATTCTCGATGTTGCCGAACGGGCCGGGGTCGAACTTGACAGCAATTGCCGAAACGGAGTTTGTGGCACTTGCAAGCAGAAACTCCTAGAAGGTAATATTGCGGCCTACGACAGCCAACCCGAGGCGGCGGCCGGCTTAGAACCAGGGTTCATTTTAACTTGCAGCGCGCGGGCTCTCGGCAGAGTGTCGATCGACGCCTAATCTCACAATGTGAGAGCCGAGACAGCCAAACAGAATTCTGTCATTGCCAAGGTCGCCAATCAATCTCACATCTGACATTTCCACCATCTCAAGTACAACCACAATTCAAGACAAATGAGCAACCTTTCCAGAAGAAAATTCATCATCACCGCCGGAGCAACAGCAGCCGGCACCCTTCTCGCTCACGGTTGCAGTTCCGGTTCCACCACATCTAACGGAGGTGCCACGCCAGCAGCCGGCGGCGCATCGCCCAGCGCCGCCCCAGCAGTCAACATCAACCCCGCCGACGCCCCAGAAGTTACCGCAGCCAAACTCGGATTCATCGCCCTCACCGACTCAGCACCCTTAATCATCGCCCAAGAAAAAGGGTTATTTGCCAAGTACGGCATGAAAGACGTACAAGTTACTAAACAAGCATCTTGGCCAGTTACTCGCGACAACTTAGAACTCGGTTCCGACAAAGGCGGCATTGACGGCGCCCACATTTTATCCCCGCTACCTTACCAAATGACATTAGGCACTGTTACCAAAGGCAATCAGCCAGTGCCGATGAACATTGTGGCGCGGTTAAATACTAACGGTCAAGCAATTTCCCTCAGCAAAAAATACCTAGATTTAAAAGTAGGTACAGACAGCGCACCCCTGAAAGCAGCTTTTGGCCAAAACGTTCCTGTTGCTATGACTTTTCCCGGCGGCACCCACGACTTGTGGATGCGCTACTGGCTAGCAGCAGGCGGTATTAATCCAGATACAGATGTTTCCGTGATTCCCATACCGCCGCCCCAAATGGTAGCGAACATGAAATCTGGTAGCATGGAAGCCTTTTGCGTCGGCGAACCTTGGAATGCTCAGCTAGTTACTCAAAAGGTAGGATACACCGCCTTAGTAACCGGAGAACTTTGGAAAGACCACCCAGAAAAAGCTTTAGCTTTAAGAGGAGATTGGGTTGAGAAAAACCCCAAAGCTGCTAAAGCAATAACAATGGCCGTACTGGAAGCCCAGCAGTGGTGCGACAAGGCAGAAAATCACGATGAGATGTGCCAAATCATCTCTCAAGATAAGTGGTTAAAAGTTCCAGTAGCAGATATTATCGGTCGCTCGAAAGGTCAAATTGACTACGGTACCGGCCGCATTGAAGCTGCCAGCCCAGTGGCCATGAAATTCTGGGCTGACAATGCTTCTTATCCCTACAAGAGTCACGATGCTTGGTTCTTAACTGAAAATATTCGCTGGGGTTATATGCCGGCAACTACCGACATCAAAGCCACGGTTGATAAAGTTAACCGCGAAGATATTTGGAAAGCTGCTGCGACAGCACTTAGCGTTCCTGCTGCCCAAATTCCTGCTACCACTTCTCGCGGTGTCGAAACCTTCTTTGACGGCGTGAAGTTTGACCCAGAAAAACCCGAAGAATATCTCAAGGGTCTGGCAATCAAAAAAGCATAATTAGTTTGTTGACTGTTGACTGTTGACTGTTAACAGTTGACAAACCCCTAAAATAGATTGATGGTGTTGCGCGGAGTGGAACGGATAGTTCGTTCCACGAACCAAACCTGCTGAACTCTGTTCAAAGTATCTACAAATAATCGATTATTCACAATACGGCAAAAACAAAAATGGCAACAAACCTCGCTGTTACTAAAAGCAAAAATCCAGTAATGTTCGTTCTGGATCAGGTTCAAAAAAACCGCCGAAAAATCATCCGCCCGTTGGTAGCAATTACAGTTCTGCTCATAATCTGGCAAATCCTCTGCCACAGTCCAGAGTCCAGCTTGCCGGGACCAATCAAAGCTGTCCAAGAAAGCTGGGAGCTGATTATCAATCCGTTCTTCGACAACGGCGGTACAGACAAAGGCTTGTTCTGGCAAATTTTGGCTAGCTTGCAGCGGGTGGCGATCGGCTTTACTTTGGCAGCAGTTCTCGGCATCAGTTTGGGAATCCTGATCGGCACAAACTCCTTAATGTTCGATGCTTTAGACCCGCTGTTTCAAGTATTCAGAACTATTCCGCCCCTGGCTTGGCTGCCGATCGCCCTGGGTGTATTTCAACAGTTCAATCCCTTTGAAGGCATCGGGATGAAAGCTAACGAAGTTTCAGCTCTTTTCGTAATCTTAATTACAGCAATTTGGCCGATTCTAATTAATACCACAGTAGGCGTTCAACAAATACCCCAAGACTACAGAAACGTCGCCCGCGTCTTGCGCCTTCCCAACCAAAAATACTTCTGGAAAATCCTGCTCCCTTCTTCAGTTCCTTATATCTTCACTGGCTTGAGAATTGGCATCGGTTTGTCTTGGCTGGCGATCGTAGCTGCGGAAATGTTAGTCGGCGGCGTCGGCATCGGCTTCTTCATCTGGGACGCTTACAACAGTTCTCGACTCAGTGCAGTGATTCTAGCAGTGCTTTATGTAGGAATCGTCGGTTTGATTTTAGACAGAATTGTTGGTTTCATCGCTTCCAAAGTTGTTCCTGAAGAACAGAAATAGGATTTGGGAATGGGGCAAACAGGGCATCGGGCATCGGGCATGGCGAATGGGGAATGGTTGCCAACTACAAACTGCTAGAAATTAGTTGTAAATTAATGCCCCATTCCCAATGCCCTGTTTGCCCCATTCCCAATGCCCAATGCCCAATGCCCAGATGCCAAATGCCAAATGCCAAATGCCAAATGCCAAATGCCAAATTAATAATCAGCATCATACAAATTACAAACTAACCTAAAATTACCATGTCAGTATTTGTTGAAGTAGACCACGTCGATCGCGTATTTAACTTGCCGAATGGAGAGCAATATATCGCTCTTAAAAATATCGAACTGAAAATTAAAAAGGGAGAATTCATTACCTTAATCGGACACTCGGGCTGCGGCAAATCTACACTGCTAAATATCATCGCCGGCCTCGACAACGCAACTCAGGGCGGGATTACTTTAGAAGGGCGCGAAGTCCGCGATCCAGGGCCCGACAGAATGGTGGTGTTTCAAAATTACTCGCTGCTACCTTGGCTGACGGTGCGCGAAAATATTGCCCTAGCAGTAGATGAAATTTACAGCAGTAACTCGAAAGAAGATCGCGAGTTGGTGATCGAACACCACATTAAATTGGTCGGACTCGGACAAGCCGCCCACAAACGCCCCAGCGAAATTTCTGGGGGGATGAAACAAAGAGTTGCGATCGCCCGCGCCCTGGCGATCCGTCCGAAATTGCTGCTGCTAGACGAACCCTTCGGCGCCCTCGATGCCTTAACTCGCGGCGGTTTGCAAGACCAGTTGATGAAAATTTGCGAAGAAAGCAAAGTCACCAGCGTGATGGTAACTCACGACGTGGATGAGGCTTTATTACTGAGCGATCGCATTGTGATGCTAACCAACGGCCCGGAAGCGCAAATCGGGCAAATCCTCGAAGTGAAAATTCCGCGCCCCCGCAAGCGCATGGAAGTTGTCAACCATCCGAGTTACTATGCGCTGCGGAACGAAATGGTTTACTTCCTCAACCAGCAAAAGCGGGTCAAACAGCGCAGGGCCAAACAACAACCGCCTGCGATCGCCCGCAACGGCTTGGAAAAAATCAACCTCGACATCGGCTTTATTCCCCTCACCGACTGCGCGCCCTTAGTTGTAGCCAAAGAAAAAGGATTTTTCCAAGCCCACGGCTTGGAAGAAGTTTCTCTCAGCCGCGAACCTAGCTGGAAAGCGATCGCCAAAGGAGTCACCGAAGGACGGCTGGACGCGGCGCAAATGGTCGCAGGAATGCCGATCGGTATGCTGTTGGGACTCGATGGTGAAGCCCCTGTGCCCGTCTGTAGCGCCATGACGCTGTCTCGCAACGGCAATTCGATTGTTTTCAGCAAAGACCTTTACAGACAAGGTATTCGGACATTAGAGGATTTCAAAGCTGCGATCGGCAAGACTCCGGATAAAGTTCACACCTTGGGCATGGTACACTCCGCCTCCATGCACAATCTGCTGTTCCGCTACTGGCTGGCTGCTGGCGGCATCGACCCCGACCTCGACGTGGGCTTGACGGTGATTCCCCCCCCGCAGATGGTAGCGAATTTAAAAGCAGGCAACATTGACGGCTACTGTTCAGGCGACCCCTGGAACTCCCACGCAGTCAACAGCGGTACGGGTGTTGTCATGGCCCGTTCCCTCGATATTCTGCCCGGACACATCGAAAAAGTTCTCGGTGTTACCGAAGATTGGGCTCAGAAATATCCTCAAACCCACCTCGCCCTCGTCAAAGCGCTTTTGGAAGCCTGCGACTACTGCGACGACCGCCGCAACCGCGAAGAAGTCCTAGGATTGATTAGCCAAGAACAATACATCGGCGCCGATCCCAAAGACATCCGTCCGGGGTTCCTCGACCCGTACAACTCGGGTACGGGGGCAGAACCCGAAATGCTCTACAACTTCAACCAGTTCTACGTTGACAAAACCAATTGTCCAGACCGCCTACAAATGGTGTGGGTGATGGCGCAGATGGCTCGCTGGGGACTGATCCCGTTCCCGAAAAACTGGGTGGAACTGGTCGATCGAGTTTTGCGGCCCGATGTTTTCGGTCAAGCAGTGCGCGAATTGGGTTTGCCGGATATTGCCAGAGATAGCCGGACGATCGAGCTATTTGACGGCACTGTGTTTAATCTAGACGACCCGGTCCAGTATCTTCACGATGTCAAAATCAAGCGCAGCGTCCGCATTGAAGAAATCTTAATTGAACAAATAGGCAGTCAGTGTTCCATCAGACTGCTAGCATAACCAGCAAATAGGAAGAGGGAATGAGGAGCAAGAAATCAGGAAACAAGACTCCACATTTCCCGCTTCCTAACTCCCTAATTTCAAATTCTCAATCCAAAGTTGTCATGTCTAATTCATCAACCCAAAATCCAAATTCTGAAAATATGCAAACTCTCAAAACTCCCCAAACAACGAAAATTGAGACGCAGAAGCAAGACTTTCTTACTATTAAAGATGTATCGAAAGTCTACGAAACTCCTAAAGGCCCTTACGTCGTTCTAGACGGTGTAAACCTGACTATTAAGGAAGGCGAATTTATTTGTTTGATCGGTCACTCGGGCTGCGGCAAATCAACTTTGCTGAATATGATCGCGGGATTCAACGGGCCGACAAACGGAGAAGTGGCTTTGGAAGGTTTGCAGATTACTGAACCAGGCCCCGATCGCATGGTGGTGTTTCAAAACTACTCGCTGCTACCGTGGCTGACTGCTACTGAAAACATTCACCTCGGGGTTGAAAATGTTTACCCGGAAAAGTCCGCAGACGAACACAATACGATCGTCAAGGAACACTTGGAATTAGTCGGGCTGACGGAAGCTTGTAACAAAAGACCGGGCCAGTTGTCCGGGGGGATGAAACAGCGGGTGGCGATCGCCAGAGCTCTGGCAACTCGCCCCAAACTGTTGATTTTGGACGAACCTTTCGGAGCTCTAGACCCGATTACCCGGGAAGAGTTGCAGGAAGAATTGCTGAAAATTTGGCGGCAGGAAAAAATTACGATCGTCATGATTACTCACGATATTGATGAAGCTTTGTTTTTGGCCGATCGCGTCGTGATGATGACCAACGGACCTGCAGCTTCCATCGGCGAAGATATGCACGTTCCGTTCAGCCGTCCCCGCAACCGGGCGCGGATTATGGAAGACCCGAAATACTACGAACTTCGCAACTTTGCTTTGGAGTTCCTGTTTTCTCGCTACGCGCACCACGAAGAGGATGAAGCAACGGACTCGGAGACAGAAGCCGTCGCGCTACCGATGCCATTACCTGCTAGCAAAAAGCCTGCGGTTGCTGACAGGCCGATGCCACCTGTGTCCTTTATGCCTCACGCGGCAGAATTTCCTGAAGCCTCGCCGATTAAAGGCGGCATCCTGGCAGTCTCGTGGTTGGTAGCAATGGCTACTTTAGCAGCAGTCAATATGTCTGGTGTTTCCAGCCAGCTAAAGCAAGCGAAATTAGGAGAAACTGCACCGCAGGCGACGACTGCGGCGGCGGTTGTGAGTTCTCCCCCCAGCCCGCAAATTGCAGCAAGTTCGATCGCCCCGAATGCTAGCCCTGCACCCATCGCTGCTGAAAGTCCTGCACCCATCGCTGCTGAAAGTCCTGCACCCATCGCTGCTGCGGGCCTTGCACCCATCGCTGCTGAAAGTCCTGCACCCATCGCTGCTGCAAGTCCTGCACCCATCGCTGCTGAAAGTCCTGCACCCATCGCTGCTGCAAGTCCTGCACCCCTCGCTGCTGCTAACAGCGCCACCGCGCCCAATGCAGCAACCAGTGCCGCCTCAGGGATTTCTGACCAAGCCGAACTCGATGCGATCGGACAGCAGTTGTATGCACAAATCGACCAAAATTGGAGCACAATTCCGACATTTACCGAAAGTTTGACTTATCGGGTCAAAGTCAAAGAAAACGGCGATATCCTACAGTTCGATCCCACAAATAAAGCAGCTAAAGATTTCGTCAAAGAAACTCCTCTGCCGATTTTGCAAACTCCTGCCGATGCCACAGCAGCAACTGAAAAAACTGCTGAATTCCAAGTAACTTTTAGCCCCACAAACGGCGGCGTATTAGAAGTTAAAACAGGAAAGTAGGCGACATAATACTCCCGCACTAAATCTCAGATTGCTATAAACAATCAGGTCAAAAGTAGAACCAACGCGCTGTTTTAGTCCTGCCAAAATTTCTCCTAGCTCCCCATAGGTGGGGGCGACAAAATTTAGGTATCGAGTACCTCTGTAGGGGGATTTAGGAACAGCGAGAAGCTGGCTACAATCGAGAGCGATCGCGAGTTTTAGTAAGACAGCGGTGAATTTTTAATCAGGGAATTGTCCGTTGCTGTGAAGCATTTTTGCGGTAATTTAGTAATTATTGACACGTTATTTGCAGGAGCCCTCAGTTCCGACTATAATGACAAATTACGAATTACCCATTAGCTTTCAAAAATTAGCATCTAAAATCACCAGATGGAAACTATAAAAACTCTTTGCCCTTACTGCGGTGTAGGTTGCGGTCTAGAAGTTGTTCCCGACAAAAAACAAAGTTGGAAAGTGCGGGGCGATCGCAATCACCCATCGAGTCAAGGCATGGTTTGTATTAAGGGAGCAACCGTAGCAGAGTCCATTCGGAGCGATCGGCTACTTTATCCGATGATGCGAGATACTCTCGACCAACCCTTCCGCCGCGCTAGCTGGGAGGAAGCTCTCGATGCAATTGTTAACCGCATCCAAACAATTCGCAGCAGCAGCGGCCCCGATGCTTTGTGCGTTTACGGTTCGGGTCAATTCGTTACAGAAGATTATTATGTTGCCCAGAAACTAATGAAAGGTTGTCTGGGTACTAATAATTTTGATGCTAATTCTCGCTTGTGTATGTCTTCAGCAGTCTCTGGATACGTTCAAAGTTTTGGCTCGGACGGACCGCCTTGCTGTTACGACGATTTAGAATTAACAGATTGCGCTTTTATTATCGGCAGCAATGCAGCGGAATGCCATCCGATTGTATTCAACAGATTAGCAAAATACCACAAAAAGCATCCACATGTCAAGATGATTGTGGTAGATCCGAGGCGGACTCCGACTGCTGAAGCGGCGGATTTGCACTTAGCAATTAAACCGGGTACGGATATAGATTTGCTCAACGGAATTGCATATTTGCTGTTACTCCGGCAAGCAATAGATCCTGAGTTTATTCAAGAATGCACGGCGAATTTTTCAGCTTTTGCTGAGGTTATTAGCAGCTACACCCCGGAGTTTGTAGCCTCGCGCTGCGGCATTACTGTCAGCGAGTTAGAAACTGCAGCCAACTACTGGGAACAGTCGCAGCGGGTTTTGTCGCTGTGGTCGATGGGGATGAATCAGTCGTCGGAAGGCACGGCAAAGGTACGATCGCTGATTAATTTGCACTTGATGACCGGTCAAATCGGCAAACCGGGATGCGGCCCGTTTTCCCTCACCGGCCAGCCAAACGCCATGGGAGGTCGGGAAGCGGGAGGACTCTCTCACTTGCTCCCAGGCTACCGATTTGTGAAAAATGCTGAACACAGAACCCAAGTCGAGGAGTTTTGGGGAATCGCACCGGGAAGCATTTCCCCGAATCCGGGCCGCACAGCTTGGGAGATGATTACCGGTTTGGAAACTGGCGAAGTCGAGTTGCTGTGGATTGCTGCTACTAATCCGGTGGTGAGTATGCCGGATTTGGAACGCACAAAAGCCGCCTTGCTGCGATCGCCCTTTACTATTTATCAAGAAGCTTACTATCCCACTGAAACCTCGGCCTACGCTCACATCCTGCTGCCGGCAACCCAGTGGAGCGAAAAAACCGGAGTAATGACGAATTCCGAACGCCGGGTTACCTTTTGTCCCGGTTTCGACACTCCCTCCGGGGAAGCCCGCGACGACTGGAGCATTTTCGCCGAAATCGGCCGCCGGTTGGGTTTTGCCCAACACTTTGCTTTCGACAGCGTTGCTGACGTATACAAAGAGTACGTGCAGTTGACGCAGGGCCAGCCTTGCGACATCACAGGCCTCAGCCACGAATATTTGCGCACAGAAGGTCCCCAGCAGTGGCCCTGCCCAGAAAATCAGCCTCCGCATCCAGCCCAAGAAGCGAAACGGCTGTATACTGACAGGCGTTTTCACACTCCTGACGCGCGGGCGAGATTTTCGGCCTATCACTCCCGGGGACTGGCAGAACCTCCCGATCCGAATTATCCGTTTGTGTTGACGACAGGGAGACTTTACGGACACTGGCACACGATGACGCGGACGGGTAGAACAGAGAAAATTAATCAATTGCACCCCGATCCGTTTTTGGAAATTCACCCCCGCGATGCTGCCAAATTGCAGATTAAGGAGGGGGATTTGCTGGAAGTTCGATCGCGCCGCGGCAAGGGGCAGTTTCCGGCAAAAGTCACAAAGGCGATCGCTCCGGGTACGCTATTTGTACCGATGCACTGGGGTTCTCTGTGGGCAGAAGCGGCTGAAGCCAATGCCATGACTCATTCTGCAAGCTGTCCAGATTCCAAACAGCCCGAGTTAAAAGCTTGTGCGGTGCAGTTGGTGCTGGTTGGGGCAGAAACAGCAGCAGAAGTTGGATCGGAAGTTGCCGCAGAAGTTGGGGAATTTAATTGGGCAAAATCCACCCTCGCCGTCACTTCTTGATGCCGTCCCACAAAGGGATGTTACAACTCACCCCAGAACGAGCGGCAAGCCCCAGGCGATCGACATGGGGAGGAACCGGGTTGACATTCGGCCCAAGACGTTCGGCGAGCACGAACGTCGCAGGATTTGAGATTTACTCCACAGATGAATCTGGGATCTTGAACAAGAGTCTAAAATTTCGATCTCTCCACGACTCTCGATCGAGCCATTTTGAACCCGGAGGCACCCGAAACATAAATCTCAAATCCCCAATCCCAAATCTCATATCGTTTCCGCTTGCATGGGAAGGATAAAGTCAAGGTCAATAATTCCACATTCCCCAACGGGCGACTCCCAACGGACGACTCCCCATCCCGAACGGTGTAACCGGAATTGATATCAAACCTAAAATCGTTATGCCGTGGATGGGCCTACAAGCTGCGTTTCCCCCGCCGGGCCCGGGAACAAGGAAAATTAAATTTATTTATTCTGAGTTTTTCCATTCTTGATGGGGGGTTTTTCCTTCGGGAGAATGTCTTCTGGCGAAAGCTTTCTGCCTTCTTTTTAATTAATCGAGTCAGACAATTGCAGTTTGCACCTATAGGTGCTATGATGTTTTTACAAGGCTTTATTTTCGGCAGTACAGTTCGTTCTATCGGCGTTCCTCCGGATTTAAATCTCTACACCCTCTGATTCTGGAGAATGTTCAATGTCAATCTATGTCGGCAATTTATCCTACGAAGTAACGCAGGAACACCTCAACCAAACTTTTGGAGAGTACGGAACAGTAAAGCGCGTTCAGTTGCCTGCTGACCGGGAAACAGGTCGGATGCGGGGCTTCGCTTTTGTAGAAATGTCTACTGAAGCCGAAGAAGCCGCAGCCATTGAGGCTCTTGACGGTGCTGAGTGGATGGGTCGCGACCTCAAGGTCAATAAGGCAAAACCCCGCGAAGAACGTGGTTCTTCTAACAGCGGTAACTGGGGCAACAACGATCGCGGTGGCAATTCTCGTCGCTACTAAACCACCCGAGCTAAATTTTTAGCTATCTTGTATATTGCGTCGGAGCAAGCTGGAAGTCAACAATCATTCTCTGTTGAGAATAGATAGTTAGTTCAGCGGCCGCACCGCGCCTTAAAATCCTCAAAATATTGCTAGGCAATAGTTTGAGGCTTTTTTATGGCAAAAATTATTGATCGGGAGTTCGATCGCGTGCGATCGATTCCTAGCTGACACAAAAAACTATAAAATAACAAGCTGAGAGAATCGCCTTCCCCAGGGCCAGGGTGGCGCCGTGAAACCACGCAATCACAGAGTAAAGTTTGGCACTTGCCAAGTGTAGCGAACAATGAGAAAATCATTCAAAATCAATACTAAATCACTTTTATGCTGGGAAAAATACTGAAGCAAGTTCGCAAGGCAAACACAGAGGAAAATTTTCTGCATTTTACAGAAAGTATAGAAGTAATAATATCGAAAATTTTATCACTGGCGATGATTTGGGTAATTCTCGTCAGCGTTTGCGATTTGCTGATTTTTTTAGCGAAAACATGGCTAACCGACCCGGAGCACGTGTTCAAAGACACCTTGTTTGTCATATTTGGGTTATTTTTAAATGTTTTAATTGCTCTAGAAATCTTGGAAAATATTACAGCTTATCTGAAAAAGCACGTAATTCAAGTAGAGCTAGTTATTGTCACTTCTTTGATAGCAGTAGCTAGAAAAATCATCATTCTTGACCTGGAAAAGAAAACCGCAGCCGACTTGATTGGTTTGGCGACAGCAATTTTCGCCCTTTCCATCAGTTACTTGATAGTACGGTCTACAAATAGAGGAAACAGTAGTAGTGGGCATTAGGAATTGGGGATTGGGAATTGTTAATAACTAATATGATGTCCGGTCGATCGACCGGACATCATATTATTCCAACAAACCAGGAGGAGGCAAAATTTCAATTCTGCCTTGTTCTAAGTCCACAATTGGTACAATCTCTTCCACAAAAGGAATCAAGATTTTTGTGGATTTAGGCTGTTTAACGCGGGTTTTTCTTGGTTTGCGGGTATTTCTGGGGTCAGCGTTTGCTTTGGGAGTTTCAGGCTGTTTTGGCTTTTCTAATTCTGCGACGACAGTTTCCGGCGGCGTTAGATTCGTTTCTATTTCTAAAAGGTCGTTACCTGCGGGAATAATATCACTTACCTTGCCTAAGATTTCCCCGGTTAACTGGTTAAAAACTTCCATCCCGATCAAATCTTGGACGTAAAACTCATCAGGTTCGAGGTAAGGTCGATCGGTCTTTTCAACAAACAACTTACAGCCCCGCAGCGCCTCAGCACCATCGCGATCCTCCACACCCTCTACCTCTACAGCATACAGCCCTTTACCCGGAATGTAGCGACCGCCCAAAAACTCGATCGGTTCCGGTTCACTTTTGTTAGGGCGCAAAATCCACCGCTTCCCAGGTTCGATAAACCTTTCTGGGAAATCCGAATCGGGATAGACTCGCACTTCCCCGTCCAAACCTTGAGCTGCTACAATTTTACCGATTTCTATCCACTCAGACATAGATTATATTACTCAAATTGCTAGTAATTGATAAGGGGAATTTGGTGTTGGGAATTGGGAATCCGCAATGGGGAATTGGGAATTGGCAACTGAAAAATGTTGAATTATTTTTATTCCTTCTTCCCTCGGATCTTCTCCCTCTTCCCTCTTCCTTCTTCCTTCTTCCTTCTTCCTTCTTCCTTCTTTACACCAATCCAGTTCTCAGCGCTACAACTGCAGCTTGCACGCGGTCATCCACTGCCAACTTATTCATAATACCGCGAACGTGAGTTTTAATAGTATTTGGACTCAAGTAAAGCGCCGCTGCTATCTCCGGATTGCTGTTACCTTCCACCATTAATCTTAACACCTCCAATTCCCGCTGCGACAACTGACCAAAAGTAGTTGTAGAGGCAGGTATCGGGGGTTTGAGGTGTTCGATGACAGTCCGGGCAATTTGAGGGTCAAGATATGTAGCCCCCTCTGCTGCGGCTGCAATCGCGGCTAACAGCCTGTCTACGGAAGCACCTTTAATACAATAAGCATCAGCCCCGCTAGAAAGGGCAGCAATAATTTCAGTTTCTGCCGTGTGAGAAGTTAACATTACTACTCGAACTTCTGGCAGTTGTGCTTTAATTTGCTGCGTCGCTGCTATGCCGTCGAGCCGCGGCAAACCGATATCCATTACAATAATATCAGGTTTGAGTTTCAGTGCGGCTGCTACGCCTAAATACCCATCTTCTGCTTGTCCTACTATTTCTATTTCTGGGGAATCAGCTAAAACTTGCTCTAATCCCAGTTGCATCATCGGGTCATCTTCAACAATTAAAATTTTCATAATACGAAGGAAGTTCGGCAACGGATTGTGTAACGGATGTAACGGATGTAACGGATGTCAGGAAGAAGGAAGAAGGAAGAAGGAAGAAGGAAGAAGGAAGATTACTTAGTTGTTAATATTTTACATGAACTTCTACCGAACCAATAACAAATAACCAATGACTAATGACTGATGACTGATGACTAATGACTGATGACTGATGACTAATGACTAATGACTAATGACTAATGACTAATGACTAACTTTTAAAACTTCAACGAATTCGCCCGGCGGAATCCAGGTTTCCGATGCGGGCAAAACTGCTAAACCACTCGTATTCGCCAGATTAATTAAATTCGCTGAATTTTGGCTGCCGCTAGCAGGTTCAAATTCCCAGACTCCGGCAACTAAATGCAGTTTACCCCAAACATAAGTTTCGCGCCGACCGTGCGATCGCAATTGGGCATGACACCGAACCCGCACAAACTCCGGCCCCCAAGCATCCGGGCCAAGCCCAGAAATCTTTCTCAAAGCAGGCACAACAAACCGCCAACAGCAGACTAAAGCCGAAACCGGATTTCCCGGCAAACCAAAATAGAGACAATCCGAACTCAAACTCAGCGAATCATCATTTTTTTCACCTCGTTTAAACTCAGCAACCGTTAAAGGTTTCCCCGGCTTAATCGCCACAGAACTAATGTGAACTTTTCCTCCCAAATCTGCCAAAATTTTCTCGACATAATCGTAATCTCCTACCGAGACGCCCCCCGTAGAAAGCACCACATCCGCCGTCGCAACAGCCCGAGATATCGCCTTGTTTAACGCATCTTCATTATCAGGAACAATCCCCAATCGAATCGGTTCAAATCCCATTTGGGCCAACAAAACTGTCAAAGCATACTGATTCGAGTCTACCAGTTTTCCCGGTGCCAAAGGTTCATCAGGCGATACCAATTCGTCACCAGTAGAAAAAATAGCCACCCGCAGCCGGCGATAAACGGGAACTTGAATGCACTGTGCAGTTGCTAACACCGCCATTTCTGGGGCGTTGATAACTGTACCGGGAGTTAGCAAAGTTGTTCCTGCTTGATAAAAAGCACCTTTGTGCCTGACAAATGCTTGCGGTTTTTCAGGAGAAACTAAGATAAAAATGCGATCGCCCTCTCGCCTCGTTTCTTCCTGCATTACCACCGTATCAGCACCCGCTGGCATCATACCACCCGTAAAAATTCGCGCCGCTTGCCCCGATTGCACCGTACTTTTAGGGCGATAGCCCGCTGGAATTTCCTCAACTACTTCGAGTACCGCTGGTTTTTCGGCGCTACAATTTTCAACATCAGCAAACCGCACCGCGTACCCATCCATTGCTGAATTATCCCAATAAGGAAAATCGAGAGAACCAGCGACGGGTGCCGCCAAAATGCGCCCCGATGCTGCCAGCAAGTCTACAGTTTCTACATCCCGCTGACTGTCGAGGGGTTGCGCCAAATTTAGAACAATCGATTCTGCTTCTTTCACTGACAGCATGACTGTCTCCTTGTTTTGATTGCACTCCTGATTAAGTTTAGCAAAATATCCAGAGATAGTGGTGATATAATTTTTTTGTATGTCGGCAGTAAACCTAATTTGTGGTATTAATTGCTTGTGACTATTTCTCGCTTTGTTGTTAGACTAAATTGTTTATCCTTCCTCCTAGTGGCGCTGCTGATAATTTTCACTCAACTTTCCGGCTTAAAAGTCAGCGATTTATTCTTTCACCCTTATTTTTCCCCCAATCCCAATGTCGCCTTGTTAACTCGGACTTTCCAGATTTTATGTTCTGTACCAGTCATTGTTTGTACTTTTACCTATGGATTAGCTAAAAGTCTTCAACCGCGCACTTCAGAAAATCGATTTATTCTATTTTCGGCTTTGTTAACAGGTGGATTTTTACTAAATGAAATTTACAGAATTCATATATATATGGTAGCAGTGGGAATTCCCAAGCTAGGAGTAAGTCTTTTGTACGCCGTTGTTTTGTCATCCTACGGCTGGTTTTTTCGGCGAGAACTACAGTGTACTCCCTACCAAATATTGTTAGCTGGTTTGGGCTTGTTGTTTTTTGCGATCGGCGTGGATTCCCTGCATTTAAAAAACAAAATATATTCCACTTTACTAGAGGGAGTACCTAAATTATTTAGCGAAATCAACATTGCGTTTTATTATTGGTGTGTCTGCAAGTGTTTCCTTTTTAAAACTTTTTATAAAAATATTGATAGCTAGTTATAAGTAGATGATATAATGATATCACAAGTGCCTCCCCAAAAATACAACTCAAATCCTCCTTCCCACATAAATATATTTACAGCATCTGCATCGCTCGGCATTTATCCGCATTCAAATACATTATGTGGCTGAAAAATCCCAACGCATCCTGATAAAATACCATGATAGCAGTTACCATCAACTTTAACTCGATCGCCCAAATAACCGACGACCAATTTTATCAACTGTGTCGCGAAAACCCCGATGTCAAATTTGAACGCAACGCCAAAGGAGAAATAATCATCATGCCACCTACCGGAGGAGAAACAGGAAATTATAACTCAGAAATTAATGCGGATTTTGTGATTTGGAACCGACAAACTAAACGGGGAGTTTGTTTCGATTCTTCAACTTGCTTCAAACTGCCCAGCGGTGCAAATCGTTCTCCCGATGTCTCTTGGATAAAAAAGGAAAGATGGGACGCACTTACTCCCGAACAAAAACAAAAATTCCCTCCCATAGCCCCCGATTTTGTCTTGGAATTAATGTCGCCCACCGATAGTTTAAAAGATACCCAAGACAAAATGCAAGAATACATGAACAGCCAAGTAAAACTAGGTTGGTTAATCAACCGCAAAACCCGCCGAGTCGAAATCTATCGCCAAGGACAAGAAGTAGAAATACTGGAATCTCCCGCAGAACTTTCAGGAGAAGATGTTTTGCCCGGTTTCGTGCTAAACTTGCAGCTAGTCTGGCAATAACTAAAAAATCTGCATTCATCATCAATAATATTTACAGCATCTACCTCGCTCGGCATTTATCCGCATTCATAGACCTTATGTGGCTGAAAAATCCCAACGCATCCTGATAAAATACCATGATAGCAGTTACCATCAACTTTAACTCGATCGCCCAAATAACCGACGACCAATTTTATCAACTGTGTCGCGAAAACCCCGATGTCAAATTTGAACGCAACGCCAAAGGAGAAATAATCATCATGCCACCTACCGGAGGAGAAACAGGAAATTACAATTTTGAAATAGCTACTGATTTGGGAATTTGGAACCGAGAAACCAAACTGGGAATTTGTTTTGATTCTTCAACTTGCTTCAAACTGCCCAGCGGTGCAAATCGTTCTCCCGATGTCTCTTGGATAAAAAAGGAAAGATGGGACGCACTTAGTCCCGCACAAAAACAAAAATTTCCTCCCATAGCCCCCGACTTTGTCTTGGAATTAATGTCGCCCACCGATAGTTTAAAAGATACCCAAGACAAAATGCAAGAATACATGAACAGCCAAGTAAAACTAGGTTGGTTAATCAACCGCAAAACCCGCCGAGTCGAAATCTATCGCCAAGGACAAGAAGTAGAAATACTGGAATCTCCTGCAGAACTATCAGGAGAAAATGTTTTGCCCGGTTTCGTGCTAAACTTGCAGCTAGTCTGGCAATAACTAAAAAGTCTGCATTCCTCAGCGTCTATTGGCGTTCATCTGCGGTTAAAAAAAATCTAATGGAAACGAAAGAAACCACTTCTCTAACAGCCGAACAGCACAAACAGAAAATGCAGCGCCGCCAAGAAGTACAGGCGCAGCGAATCGCTAACTCCTCAAAAGAAAAAGGTTTAATTATAGTCAATACGGGTAACGGGAAAGGCAAAACTACAGCCGCTTTGGGAATGGTTGTGCGATCGCTCGGTCACGGATACCGCGTCGCCATAGTACAATTTATCAAAGGCGCCTGGGAACCCGCAGAGAAAGCCGTTTTTCAACTCTGGGAAAAACAGCTAGAATTTCACGCAATGGGAGAAGGCTTTACCTGGGACACCCAAGACCGCGATCGAGATATTGAAACAGCTCAAAAAGCCTGGGATAAAGCTGTAACTTTTATCTGCAATCCCGAATTTAAATTAGTGCTGCTAGATGAAGTCAATATAGCATTAAAACTAGGTTATTTGCAAGTCGAGCAAGTGCTCTCCGGCTTAGAACAAAAACCAGAAGAAACCCACATTATTTTAACAGGCAGAGGCGCCCCGCCAGCGCTAATTGAACGGGCAGACTTGGTGACAGAAATGACATTAGTTAAGCATCCATTCCGAGAACAAGGCATTAAAGCTCAACCAGGTATTGAGTATTAATGTTGTTTTTACAAAACTGACGCACTCCGACAAAGAAACCGGGTTTTTTACCGAATATACAGGTCACAACGCGTCTTTTCGTCCATCAAACCCGGTTTCTGATCCCCCATGCGTCCAGGACTATTTTATTCAGGACGAAGATCCCGAATGGCTGCATCCCAATTTTGTAGGATATATTTGCAAAAATGGGATGCTGCCGCCCGAATTTCCTTAAAGTTGATTGGGACAGGACTGAAGCCCTCACTACAAACCCGTATTCATATTGTTTGCAGTCAGGAGTTTTTCCCCAATCTAAAATGTTAAATTTAAAATAGATCTATGCTGGCAATATTAAAGTAAAAGTTGACCCCTTGCCCAACTCGCTATTCACCGTAATTTCTCCCCCCAGCATCTGAGAGTATTTCTGCGCTATTGCCAAACCTAAACCCGTACCTCCGTACTTGCGGGTAGTCGAAGCATCCGCTTGCGTAAAAGGTTGAAATAACTTTTGTCGCTGTTCACAAGTAATCCCAATCCCCGTATCCGTACACTTAAAAATTAACTGTTCAGAATCCCAACTATTCTCGTTATTTTTAATTCTTTCAACGCTGAGTGTAATTCTCCCTTTCTCAGTAAACTTAGCTGCATTGCTGAGCAAATTAAACAAAATTTGAGTTAACTTAATTTGATCGGAATACAATTTGCCAATATTATTAGGACACTCAACATTCAGGCGATTGGTGTTTGGCACAAATAGCGGTTCAACAGTTCTCGCTACATTTTGAACTACCTCGGACACGTCAAAAGTTTCTAATTCAATTTCCGCGCGACCGGCTTCAATCTTCGACAAGTCGAGAATATCATTAATTAAGGTTAGTAAAAGCTTGCCTGCATTGTGAATTCTCTCCAAATCCGACACAAAATTTTCTTCGCCCAAATCTAAAGCCTCTTCTTGCAGAATCTCGCTGTAACCGAGAATTGCATTCAGAGGAGTTCGCAGTTCGTGGCTCATGTTAGCCAAAAATTGACTTTTAGCCAAACTAGCTGCTTCTGCTGCTTCCTTTGCCTTGTACATTTCTGCCTCGGCTTGCAAGCGGTCGGTCACGTCGTGAGCCAGCACTAATTTAGCATTTCTGCTATCAAATATCAGGGCATAAGAAGTAATTTCTACATCAATAATTGTTCCGTCTTTTTTTAGGTGCTGCCACACACCTGCAAACTCACTACCGACAGCTACTTGTTGGGATATATTTTCTAGCAATTTCGGCATATCTTGGGGGGGACGAATGTCCGCAATGGTCATGTTGAGAAATTCGTCGCGAGTGTAGCCGTAGTGTTCGACAGCAGCCTGATTGACGGCTATAAATTCCAGAGTTTCTAAATCGTAAACCCACATCGGATGGGGATTATTTCTAAACAAAAGTCTGTAGCGTTCTTCCGAGGCTCGCAGTTCGGCTTCGGCTTGCTTGCGCTCGGTAATGTCGCGGACAACAGTACAAATAATCTCGCGGCCGCCGTAGGAAATCACGCTCCCGCTCACTTCCACGTCCACGCAGGAACCGTCTCGGCGGCGGTAGAGAACTTCGCCAATTCTGAATTGTTTGTCCCTCAGCAGCAACTCGATATTGTTGTCAATTAGGTCTTTAGAGTAAGCGATGATATCGTAAATAGTCAGTTGCTTCATCGCCTCAAGACTGTAATCGAGCAAGTTTCTAAACGCTGTATTGGCTTCCAAAAGGCGTTTGGTTTGAGCGTCCCACAGGAAAATGCAATCTGTAGCTTGCTCGACTACGGCTTGGTAGCGGGCTTTTTCCTCAAGTTGTTCGCTTTCGGCGATCGCGATCGCCGAAAGCATTCCATTGATAGTATGGGCAAGGTCGGACAACTCGTCTTCGCCCGTCACCGGCAGTCGCACCGAGAGGTCTTGGCTGCTGCTGACGTGGTTCACTGCTTTCGCCAAACCGCTCAACGGAGATAGCACCAGACCCTCTAGCAGCAGCAGAGTGCAGCCGACCAACCCAATTCCCGCTAACGCTACAGACACCAACAGGTACAGCAAACTCATCTCACCTTGCCGGTATATTTCTCTGGGGATATCCACCCGCAATAGCAGCGCAGGTTGGTTGTAAATATCGTCGATCAGAGCGTAACCCGCGATCGACTCTTGGCTTAAAGGACGCACCAAAATCGGTTTTTTTTCCGACAGTATCTCCCGCGCTTTCTGAAAGTCAGCAGGCAACCGGGCCTCATTAAGGCTGTGTACGATCAGCGGCAAGCGAGTAATTTTAGAAAGCTTCGCAATGCCCGCAGCATCCAAATTGCGCCCGAATACCAGCGTACCCCGGATCGGGCCGGTGCTTTTAGTCGTGATAATTGGCCGGGAAGCAATCAGTATCGGCCCTGAGGGCAGCAGCAGGATACCAGCGAGGCTGCTCTTGGGGTGGGGGTGCTGCAACAGCGGATCGCTGAGAGAAATGTGCCGTTTTAATGCTTCTGGAACAGGCGTTAGTTTCAGCTTTTCGCTGTCAAAACCCGTACCGTAAACTATTTTGCCAGAAGTATTGACAAATACGGCTATATTAACTCTCGCATTAGCCAGCCCTTCTGGAACTAAATTGGAGGCAATGAATTCTGAGTTGCGGTTTTGGACGAAAGCGTAGGTGTCGTCCCAGGCGGACCAGTCGGCAAAGCGCGAGTTGAAGTCGTCTGCTGTTTGCCCGAACACGCTGAGCACTCCCTTGACCACCTGTGTGGCTTCTTGTTCCTCTGCTTTGATAAGGCTGCCTAAGAGGATGCTTGAGGAGGCGGCATACAGAATGCCAGTCAGTCCAGCGATGGTAATGCCAACGATAGATAATGTTTTCCGACGCAGTTTCATCTTGCCGTGTGTGTGGTGTCCGTCCGAAATTCTCAACTCAGGAGCAATTTTACTGATGTTCCCTGAACCCTGACTGCTGGGGCTGCACCTGTCAGCTACTTTTCCCACGCCTGCTGTTGGTGAGCTTCCTTGCAAATACCCAAGATGCGACGATCGTTGTCGCTGACGGCGGAAATTCGGTAATACTGTTGCAGGTTTACGGAGTAGGGAGAGCGACTGCCGTCGTAACTGTCGACCACTATTAAATTTAACTGAGTTCGATCGCTTGTGCCGTAAAAACAGTAAAAAGCAGACCGAGGCAGGTAAAAAGCGCCTACAACCTTACTCTGTCGCATTTCAAATACAAAATATTCTTGTTTAATTTCATCTGGCTTGTTCGACTGGCCGTAGAGGTAAATGCCATCTGCTAAACCTGTGCTAGCTGTATCTGGCGCCGGATTTGGGGGAGATTGCGACCTGAAAACGCTGGATGTGATGTCCGGATCCTGTGCCCGGGGTGCGGGGAATGCGATGCTGAAGTTACCGGGCGAGAGACCAAGCACGATCGCGATCGCTTCTAAACTTCCTGTCAATATCAAATAAGTTAAAACCACTCCAGACCCCAAAATTTAAAATATCTGCCTCAAAGCACCTCTTGTACCCGTTTCAAAAAGCTCGTGACGTACTCCACACACTCCCCTTCGAGTGAGTGTGGGCTTCTCAACGACTCCTCTATGAGGACATTAATTGAGCTTTGAGGGCGTGCGTCCCACGCGCCTTTATGTTTATAGCCGCGTTCAAATCCCTGCACAAACTTGTATGGCATACCGGGCAATTGTGCATTCTTTGGGATAGCCGCTTTTTAACTTTGTGACCGCAGTTAGAACATTCTTGGCTTGTGCCGTTCGGATTTACAGTTATTACTTTCAATCCAGCATTTTCGGCTTTGTTTGAAAGTATGATGATAAACTGTCCCCACCCAGCATCATTAATACTTTTAGCCAGTTGAGTTTTAACGAGTCCTTTGATATTCATCTTTTCCACAGCTATGATATCGTACTTATCGAGCAGCGTTCTAGCTGTCTTAAAGTGGAAGTCTTTACGAGTATCCGCAACTTTTTTGTGTTGGATAGCTAGTTTTTTAATAGCTTTCTTGCGACGGTTAGAACCTTTTTTTCTCCGAGCAACACGACATTGCGCTGATTTTAATTTGCGTTCAGCTTTACGTAGATGTTTGGGCGCGTTAATTCTCGAACCATCCGAAGCAACATAGAAATCGATTAAGCCTACATCAATACCAACAATATTGTCAGAGTTAAAATCCGGTTTGATTGTGGGAACCGTTTGGTCATCAAGACTTAGGGTTACATAATAACCATCTGCTTTTTTGGTGACTGATACGGTCTTGATATCAAACCCTACAGGTATTGGACGGTGAACAATTACCTTAAGTTCCCCAATTTTTGACAGGGTGATTTTGTTGTTAGCAAAATGATGTCTCTTGAATTGAGGGTACGTAAATGTTTTGTATTGCCCCACGCCTTTAAATCTAGGTCTACCAGATTTCTTTCCATTACTATCACCTTTTAACCATCGTTCAAAAGTTATCTCTACTTTCTTAGGGACTTCCTGCAATACTTGAGAGTGAATCTCTTTATACCAAGGTCTATCTACTTTAAGTTGGGTGAGAGATGCCTTTTGACTGTAATAGTTAGGCTGCTCTTTTAACTCGGGTATCTGGCAAATTAAGGGACATCTATCTAGAGGACAACGATTTTGCCCATGCCAATCAAACCTTTGAGCAAGTAGATAATTATATTGACAACGCAGCATTTCGAGCGTTCGAGCGATTTTTTCTACTTGCTCTTGAGTTGGTTTAATTTTGTACTGGTATGAAGTTCTCATTGCTATCCTTTGTTTTCGACCTACAAAAAGTATAACATCAATGCAAAGACGTTATGTAGGCATTGATGAAAAACAAAGCATTAAATTTGAGAAGCTCCGAGCGTAGATTAAACAAACTACGCTTATACTCGTCTCAAAACTATAAAACCATGACTCATGTAATCGAAGATTTTATAGATTCGCGATGAGTGTTAAAAATGGCGATTCCTCATCGACCCACCGGGGAAGTCAATCCTACGGATTGAATCGGTTGTGGGTCAATTCGTCATTGCCCAAAAAATCATCTCATCGCCTCCCGAAGGGTAGGCGAGAGGCTTCTTTTTGTTTCAGCTAAAAATATGATGTAGCCAAGGATTTGCTGTTGGGTCGTTGTGCAGTAAATCAAAGAGATTGTCTCGCAATATCTCCGTTTCCGCTTTCGGAAACTTTAATAGTGCATCATTTTTGGTGGATTTGGCTGTTTTAAACCAATTTATGCGTTTTTTTTCGAGTGGGCTTAAAGGATATTTGCACCAAATCTCACGGACAAGGTAAACCTTCGCGGCTTCTTGTAGGGCGGCAATCGCTTTCATTGTGTCGCTAATTGACCATTCCCATAACTTTGACGGCAAGTTGATATCTGTGGCTTTTTGAATTTTACGAACAATTGGGTTTGCCTTCTTCCAGCCGAGTCGCCATCCCTTTACAGAACCTAATTTGTTGTAAGTTAAAGCTGTGGGGATTCTGCACAGTTCCACGATCCGGTCAACCTGATTTTCGTCGGCACAAGAGACAACAGGTATTACCGGGGTGTAAACTTCTTCAGTTTTCTGTTGTTTCTTGGAACCTGCCATATTTCGTCGCTTTCCTTAATCTAAGCAATTTACTAATCTGCACAATTATACACAGATTTAAACAGATTTACCGCTTTGTGTTCAACAGCTTAACGCTGGGTATTAACTTGAATGAACGATCGCCCGCCGCCTGAAGTTAAATCTAAGATTAGTTTTGACTAATTTTGCGTCCGCCCCGATCGCGCGATCGACCCCTCAAATATAGCCTTTCTCATATAGATGAGGTACAAGTTTAGATTTTAGATTTTAGATTTTAGATTTTAGATTGGGGGATTGGGGATTGGGGGATTGGGGAATTGTTAATTAATTGGTGAATACCTCATCTTTGCGATATAATACCATTTTAGATTTGACATTGAACCGCTTAGATTAAAGATTTGAATAATTTGGCGTTACCTATTCCCTAAGGGTTTGAAGCACGGGCCTACAGTTGCTTTTTTTTACTGGTATAAAAGTATTCTTCCCAGCAACGCCAACACGAAAAAAAGAGTTGAGATTTTTCCCAAAATCTCAACTCTTTTACCGACTAACTAGCCAAGTATTCTCGGACTTGAGCTTGGCGGCGCCGCAGGTGGGCGAGGGCTTGATGTTCTAGCTGCCGCACCCGTTCCCGGCTGAGATTGAGCCGTTCTCCGACTTTGGCCAGAGACATTTCGGTGCCGTCTTCCAAACCAAAGCGCAGAATTATTACATCTCGCTGCTGGGGGGTAAGTTCTGATATCAAAGTATCGAGGTCTTGCCGCAGCAATTCCGAGGTAATGTAGTTGTCTGGAGATGCAGTTTCGTCTTCTAAGAGTTCTTGGAGTTCGGTATCTTGGTTATCTCCTACCCGCAAGTCCAAAGAAACTGGATGTCTTGCCATCAGCAGGTATTCCCGAATTTGGGAAGGGTGCAGTTCGAGGGCGGTGGCAATTTCGGCTGGGGAGGGAGACCGGCCCAACTGCTGGGTGAGTTCCCGCTGCACTTTTTTGATTTTGTTGAGTTTTTCGGTGATGTGAATTGGCAATCGAATGGTTCGGGCGTGTTGGGCGATCGCGCGGGTAATTGCTTGCCGAATCCACCAGTAGGCGTATGTGGAAAATTTGTATCCCCGCATCGGGTCAAATTTTTCGACTCCTCGTTCTAAACCGAGAGTACCTTCTTGAATTAAATCCAAGAATTCCATATTGCGTTTCTGGTATTTTTTGGCGATCGCCACTACTAGCCGCAAATTCGCTTCAATCATCTTTTGCTTGGCGCGCCGCCCTAACTGCAATATCCGGTTCAGTTCAGGTTCGGTCAACTCCATTTCGGCAGCCCACTCTTGATTCGTCAGATCCCGCTGCCATTCTTTAGCAAGTGCTTGTTTTGCTTCGATTAATTTCATCATTTGCTGCACTTGCTTCCCGAAAACAATTTCTTCTTCTCGGGTTAGCAGGGGTACGCGACCGATCTCGTGCAGGTAGGCACGAACCGTATCCGTTGAGGAGTATGGCCGGCTGCCCATGCGATCGGCTTTCACTGTTTTGTTTTTGGGGGTGGTGGTGGACATGGGTGAGTTTTGCACTCCTTGTAACAACAGATAAAAAGTTGGTGATACTCTGTCCCACTTTTGCAAGTGGGATAAAGACTGCGACAAGGGGGATGTTTCCCCTCCTGTTTATCGGTAACGATCGGTAGAAGCTTGTTGTTTGGGATTACTTGTGTGCTTGATTTCCCAGTAATCCCCATCGATTTTGGATAACTCGCTAGCTTTAACGGCTAGTTCAAGGCGAAGTGAAGTAAGACTTTACTTTTTTCAATATTATTCCAAATTTTGAGGATCGTAAAGGGTAAAAACCTCTGTCTTAAGGTCAAGATTCTACATTTTTCCTTAAGCTTTTAATTTCCCTGGTCGTTTTAACCGTCACTCAACTTCACAATACTCATGCAAACAGACTCATGCAATTCCAGGGCTTTGTTTTGCTCTCTGTTCCATCATCGCTTGAAATTTTCTCCCTGCCTAGATGCTGAGATGCGAGATAACCGAACTAGATCGCCGTATTCGCTGCCACTTACTCTTTAAAATATTTTCAATATTTATTGACATTTTTCTGGGAATATGCTATTAAAATTTGGCTGCGAGGAAGTAAAGGTGTATCAAAGCTGGCTGTTGGGCTGTTTGAGTTGAATTGTGCCGCGAGGCTCAACCATATTTAAGCTTAGGCAAATTTTGTGAAGTTAGGGATGAGGGGTGAGGGGGTGAAAGGGGAAAAGCTTCTGACTGAAAGCTGGGGGCTAATTTTTTTGACGTTCGATCGCACTTTTTCATTATATAACTGAGGCAAAAATCAGGTATTTCCGTCATTGCCAGCCATCGCCAATTTTTCGCAAGGATTAATTTACAGTAACATTTGCCTAACTTATCAAGGAAATTGGGTCTAAAACCCTGTCTTTCTAGGACGGCTTTAATTTCTTAAATCCCTTCCTAAAAGTCAGGAAATTTCTAGTATATTAGATTCGTCAAGGTTAAACTCCTGCGCCCGGAGTGCATAAAAACAGTTAACGACACACTTTGGCGCGTAAACCGGGGGACTCATAGGGGCGAAAACTCTATAAACAGCTAGGAGCTTAACACAGTTCCTTTAACCAGAGAAACAAACTCTTTAGTCTTGTTAAGTAGGGTAGGGCATACCCGAACTCGCTTGTGAATATCCTAGTACGCTTTTGGAGATAGACCAAGAAGGGCTGACTGCGAATCAGGCTCGTTAATTGGTAGGATTTCTACGGTTAAAAAGTTTGAGTATTGCCTTTCATGACGCAATATTTTAAGGTCAGTCGCTGAATTAAGAATCCCTGTCCTTTAGGTTAGGGAGTGTCAAGTAATTAATCTAGGAGTTGTCAATCTAAAACCCCAAATCCATTTTAGCAGCTTCAGCTTCTGCAAATACTTGTTCGTCGGGCATTTCTTGCCAGTCAATATCCCCGATTTCCCTGTAGAATTGCTCGTCGTAAGGACGAGTCTGCACGACTACGGGCATCGGTACGGCGTGGCCCAAAACTAATGCTTGCTGTTTGGAGTCGAGTTTTGCCAAAACTGAACGCAAACTCTGCCCCCCTGAAACGCCGGTAAAAATAGCATCGATGTCTTTATCGTCGTTTAGCAAAGCTGTGATCCGGGTGCCGACTTGCGACATGACTTCGGCGTCGATGCCGGAGGGACGCTGGTCTACAATCAGCAGAGTTACGAAGTATTTTCGCATTTCTCTGGCAATTGTACCGAAAATAGTCGATCGGACGATCGCCGGATCGAGAAAGCGGTGAGCTTCCTCTATGGTAATCACCAACGGCTGCGGGCGATCGCACGGATTTTTACTCTGCAAAAACTTCTCTGCTTTCCGCACGTAAGCTTGGTGAATGCGGCGAGTAATCACGTTTGCCGCCAACATATAGGACAGCAAATCCGAGTGCGAACCGAACTCAATCACTACATTTTTTCCACCATCTAAACACTGCAAAACTTCAGTTACATAATTTTTCGGACAGCGTTTCCGAATGTATTTCAAATCATTCAATCGCTCTAATTTGCGCTGCAAAGCCATAATCGAAGACTTATTTCCCCGCTTTTCTTCGCAAAACATTTGGATATCTTCGTTGGTCATTTCCAGCAACGTGTTGATCCAACCACTTCCCAACTCATTTCGCAAAATAATCGCATTTTCGATACTAGCTTCCGACAAATTTAACTCGCGCTGCACTAGGGCGATGTCTTCCACTTCAATTTGATCGAAACTCAAAAACAACTCTTGAGCGTCGCGGACTCCCCGGCGTTTGGTCGATTCTGGATCGAGGGTATAAATCTGAATTTTATCGGGAAACAACTGCCGCAAACCTTTAACTGTGCTGAACTGTTTCCCTTCCGAAACAGCTTCCCACCCGTACTCCGAGTGCATATCGAAAATTAAATTAACAGCAGCTTGCTTGCGAATAATTCCCGATAGAAGCAAGCGAGTCAGAAAAGACTTTCCCGTTCCCGACTTGCCAAAAACTCCGTTGCTGCGTTCCACAAACCTGTCTAAATCCAAGCACACAGCAACGTCCATGTCAATCGGTTTGCCGATCGCAAAATTGCGGCGGTACGGGTCATCTTCCCAGCCAAAAACTGCCCGAAAATCGGTTTCTTTGGCATCAAACACCTGGGAAAAGTGGCTGGGAATAGTTTTGACCGGCAGCAACTCAATATCCGCACCCGTTTGTGACTCAAAAGAAGCCAAATTTCCTAACGCCAACTTTTTCTCGCGGACTGGGCCGCCTTTGGGGTCGAAAATTGCCTGCTGTTTTTCTCGTTCTGCAGTCAACATCAACATCGGCGAGAGTTCTATCGTGCCGTAGGTGCTGCTACCGGCTAGCACTGCTAGAAGAAAATCGTCGTTGGGATTGGGAGGATTCGATAAAATGCGAGCGCTGGAAGTTCCGAGAGACACGTCGGTGAGCATACAGAAAAAGTGCGATCGCACCCCCCGCACTACTAGAAATTTCCCCACCCTCATATCTTCCACCGAAACATCGGCGTGCAGTCGCACTTCTAATCCCTTGCTGAGGGAACCTTGAATAACAGAGCCTAACGGTCGATCCATTTTAGATTTTAGATTTTAGATTTTAGATTGTTAATAATCGAGCAATTTTCGCTGGGAGCTTTTTTATTTTTGATTTTCGATTGTTAACAGTCAAGGAATTACCATTCCGATTCTACTGGCACTTCAAAAAAACTCGGGCTCAGCTCTATATCGGTCAAATCCGTTTCGCTCAAATAAGCGTCGGTCAAAAATACCCCTTTTAAACTTGCGCCTTTGAGGTTAGCACCTTTGAGGTTAGCACCTCTGAGATTAACCCGGAATAAATGAGCATCGCTCAAGTCTACCTCAGTTAAATCTGCTCCCTCCAAATTTACTCTCATCAAATCTGCTTTTCTAAGGTCAGCTTCGTTTAACTTCGCGCCGCTGAGGTCAGCTTTTGTCAAGTCTACACCTCTTAAGTCTGCCCCGCTCAAGTTAGCGAACAGCAAAGTAGCTCCGGTGAAATCTGTCTCCCTCAAATCGGCATCGCTTAAATTAGCGCCACTGAGGTCTGCCCTTGTTAAGTCTACACCCCGGAGGTCAGCAGAACTCAAGTTTACTTCGTTTAAAATTGCGCCGCTTAAATCGGCTCCTCTCAAATCTGTTCCCTCCAAGTTTGCACCTTTGAGGTCAGCTTTTTTTAAGCTAGCTCTGCTGAGGTCTACATTTCTGAGATTGACCGAACTTAAGTTAGAACCGCTCAAATTAGCTCCACTTAAATCTGACCCGTTTAAGTCGGCTCCGGTTAAGTTTACCCCTTGCAGCGATACATTGGGAGCAATCAAATAAGCTCCGCCCAGACTGGGGTCGATACCTGCTGAAAACAAAGTCTTGTTGCTATAAACAGATTTTTCTAAAATCGTGGCGTTCAAACTGGCTTCCCTCAAGTCCGCTCCGCTGAGGTTGGCTCCTGCTAAGTTTGCCCGATCGAGTTTTGCGCCAAATAAAATAGCTTTGTATAAATTTGTCCGCCGCAAATCGGCTCCTTTTAAATCGGCTTCGGTCAAATCTACCATAGCCAGATTTAAGCCGACGAGCGAAGCATTGGGAGCTAGCAAAAATGCTCCCATTGCACCCGGGTCAATATCCTCGGGAAAGATAGTCCGGTTGTTGTATACGGCCTTGTCTAGAATGGCACTGCTCAACTGAGAACCGCGGAAATCGGCTCCGCTGAGGTTGGCTCTGGTTAAGTTGGCTTCGTGGAGATTTGCTCCAACTAAATTAGCCTTGATCAAACTTGCGCCTTTGAGGTTGGCGCCCACGAGTTCGGCTCCTACAAGAGTAGCTTCTCGGAGGACAGCACTGGTCAAATCGGCTCTAGTGAGGTTAGCTAAATTGAGAAATGATTCAGCTAAATCCGCCCCGCTGAGATTGGCGCCGGTGAGGTCGGCGTCGATCAGGTCTGCATACCTGAGAAGAGCGTTGCTGAGGTTGGTTTCTCGGAGGTCGGTGCCTCTGAGGTTGGCTCCCCGGAGTTCCGCACCTCCGAGGTTGGCGCCTTTAAGCGCTTGTCCCCTGAGGTCGAGCCGCTGCAGTAAGTCACCAGCGTTCATTTCCATATCAATGCGCCCTCTCTATTCCGATACTTTTTTCCTAACATTTGAAATCAAGTTAGATATTCTGAAAGTACCTTTGCTGAGTTCTGGTCAAAACCATTGTAATCATCAATAGCCACAACTGGCGAATCTGGCGGATAGTGTTCGGGAATATCGTCAATGGCGACCCAAGCTGAATTTTCTGCTTGATTTTGTCGAAGATACTCAAGAACTTCCTGGTGTCGTAGATATTTGTGTTGGTGAATATTTTTGGGATTGAGGAAAGGGGTGAATCCGATAATACGGATAGCGATATCTGGTGAAAATAATGGAGGGATTACCTCGAAGGGAAATATTTCACGCCAAGAGGATGAAATTACTACTCGCGTATTAGGATAGGAACGAAGGACATTTTCCAATTGATTAAGGCAAGCTGAATTAAATTTCATTATGTCTGCTGGCGCTCCATATTTTTCATGTGTTCTGTTAGGAATAAGGACACCATCAATATCTAAGAAAATTAACATTAAGTAAAATCCCTATCGAATGATTTAATGACTCTTAATACTTGTTAAAAAGATAAATGTGCATCTACGATACTCTCTCAAATGTTCGCTGCCTCGACTTGTTAGACTGCAATCAACATTGTTATTCACTGTTTTTCGGGGCTGCTGCTTTCTGAGGAAAGGAAGATGTTGGTATCAACAAGTATTGTTCGGAAATTCACTGTTTTTCTGGGCCCCGGCCTTCCCCCCTGCTGGGATAGGGGGGAAGGCTTCTACCTTCTGCCTTCAGGGAATAGGGGCAAAACTGTAGATTTTTTGAGGTTCGAGCCGATCGCAAATTCCGACTAATTCCGACAAAGGGAATGTCTCGCGATCGAGCTGGACTTGCAGGGTTTTGAGCGGATCTGCACCGGAGGAAACCATCAATTCTAATGTTTGCAAATTCGGCTCAGTGCTGAGGTCGGCCAGAATGTGGCGGATCGCCTTGACGTAAGGATGGTTTACCTCAGAGTACCAGTTGGGGGCTGCGAGTCCGGCTTGATCGAAGCCAAGGTGAACGATGAGGGAGCCTTCTCCGAAAAGGGCTATTCCTACCGGCCGCGCTTCTTCTTGCAGCAGCAAGTGCTGGCCAGCCGCCAAATGCCGCAGTTTCTCCAGGTGTTGGTACCGATTTTGAATTGCAGAATCTTCCTCTTTTCCTTCTGCTTTTTGGCTTCTGGCTTCTTCCTTCGTTTCGTTCCACTGAATCGCCACTGTTACTAAATAAGTTTGCAGCAGCATATGACCGAGTTTTTCGGCTTTTGTTGCCAGATAGATCGAGTTGTAATCTGTGGCTTCAATCAGTAAGGGGACGCGATCGGCTACTTCAATTCCGTAACCTTTCAAACCTGCAATTTTGCGGGGGTTGTTGGTAATCAACCGAATTTTTTTAACTCCCAAATCGTTGAGCATTTGCGCTCCGACGCCGTAGTTCCGCAAGTCGGCGGGAAATCCCAACCTCTCGTTGGCTTCTACGGTATCGAATCCCAAATCTTGCAGCGAGTAAGCTTTTAGTTTATTTACCAATCCAATGCCCCGACCTTCTTGGCGCAAGTAAACTATGACGCCAGAACCGACATTATCGATCATTTTCAGTGCCGCTTGCAGTTGCATCCGGCAGTCGCAGCGCAGGGAACCCAAAGCATCGCCGGTCAGGCATTCGGAATGGACCCGCACCATCACGGGTTTTTCTTTAAATTCTGCCGGGTCGCCCTTGACAATAGCAACGTGTTCTGAATTGTCTTGGGTGTCGCGGTAGGCGTAAATCATAAACTCGCCGAATTGAGTGGGCAATTTGGCGACGGTTTCGCGGCGGACGAATCGATCGTGCTTGAGCCGGTAGCTAATTAAGTCAGCAATACTGATTATTTTAAGGTTGTGGGTTTTGCCGTAGTCGATTAATTCGGGCAACCTCGCCATCGAACCGTCGGGGTTTTGAATTTCGCAGATCACGCCGCTGGGATACAGCCCGGCGAGTCTGGCGAGGTCAACCGAGGCCTCGGTGTGACCGGCGCGTTTGAGGACGCCACCGTCTATCGCCCGCAGGGGGAAAATGTGACCGGGACGGCGCAAGTCTTGAGGTTTGGTGTCCGGGTGGATGGCTACTTGGATGGTGCGCGCCCGGTCTTCGGCGGAGATGCCGGTACTGACACCGTTGACTGCATCAATGCTGACGGTGAAGGCTGTTTGGTTGTTGTCGGTGTTTTTGCTGACCATGAGGGGCAGTTCCAGGCGATCGAGCCTTTCGCCACTCAAAGCCAGACAAATCAAACCCCGGGCGTTCACGGCCATAAAATTGATGTTGTCGGGGGTGGCGAATTGGGCGGCACAAATCACGTCGCCTTCGTTTTCGCGATTTTCGTCATCGACTACTACCAGGAGGCGACCTGCTTTGAGGTCTACAAGGGCGCTGTCAATTGAGTCAAATTGAAAGGATTGAGTTGAGGTGTTGTTATTTTGCACTGAGGAGTTCAAGCTATAAACTGTAATGTTATGGAAATAGAATCTATTTGTGATTGTAACCTTTTGTTTCCGGCAGGGGCATTCCCCGATCGAGATGAGTTTGACAAGATTTCTGAACTCATTTACTATAAACCTTGTACTTTGTCAACAAAATAGATCCCTAATATTTCATGAGCTTGACTGATATCGCGAAGCTTTTAGGTAAACCGTACTTCCAAGCTCCTAATTGCCTAATTTATAACCTGGATTGTTTGGAAGCATTGAAGCTGCTGCCGGATCAATTTGTAGATTTAACTGTTACCAGCCCGCCTTATAACATCGGCAAAGAGTACGAAAAATCCTTGGTGTTAGAGGAGTATTTAAACTGGTGCGAGCAGTGGATAGCCGAGGTTTACCGGGTAACGCTCGATCGAGGAGCATTTTGGCTGAATTTAGGTTATTTGTCAATTCGCGATCGGGCAAAAGCAATTCCGATTTCCTACCTGCTTTGGGATAAAGTGCCTTTTTATCTGATTCAAGAAGTTGTCTGGAACTACGGCGCGGGAGTTGCGGGCAGCAAGTTCTTTTCACCCCGCAATGAAAAGTTTCTCTGGTATGTGAAAAATCAAGATAAGTATACATTTAATTTGGATGAAGTCCGCGACCCAAATGTGAAATATCCGAATCAGAAAAAGAACGGCAAGATAAAAGTAAACTTAAAAGGCAAAAATCCGACGGATGTTTGGCAGTTCCCAAAAGTTACGTCGGGGAAAAACCGAGCTTCAAAAGAACGCACGCCTCACCCCGCTCAATTTCCTGTTGCTGTTGTCGATCGCATCATCAAGTCTGCATCGAATTTAAACGAAATTGTTTTAGATCCGTTTATGGGTTCCGGGACTACAGCAATTGTGGCTGTGGGTTTGCAGCGACAAGTTATTGGATTTGAAATTAGGGCTGATTACTGTGAGATTGTGGCTAATAGAATCGATATTTTTGTGAGGGACAAGGAACTTAAAGAAGCACAGTTATCTTTATTCTAAAGTTGGTAATTGCAGCAATTTATAAAGTTTAACTATTTTAGAGATTGGTATCAAATATAACGTTGGAGGTTAAGTAAAGCGATCGCCTATCGCTCCGCGGCAATCTCGAGTGGCTAGCTTACTGAAGCCGATAATAGCTCTAAAAAGTAGGAAGGTATGTCTAAATTCATAAGTGCTGCGGCTTGAAAAATAAAATTTTACGAGAATGGAAAACACTCGTTTCACATTCTCGGCTGCAGTAACGCAACCAGCACCCAAAGCCCCCAGAACCAGCATAAAACTCAAAGGCAATGGTTGAAATCCGAGCAGGGTTGCCAAGGTGTCCAGGGAATGATTATTGTCACTCCGATGCTTGATGGCGTTGCCATTAACAAGTATTTTCCGGGGAAACTGTTGAGAATGGATTGGCGGGTATGAATGACTAAGCTGTCACGCATTTAAATTGCATATTCAGGGCGGGCGAGACGCCCACCCCACAAGACACCGAATTGTTTGTTGACATTCTATTTAAATGCACAACAGCTTAGCACAACCAGCGACGCAGAGATTATTTTTACCTCTGCATCCGTTCAACTCCCGATCGACTGCTTGAATAGTAACTGCGAAGTCACAACAGAAATCCGGCAAGAAATTGAAGGCACGTCGCTACTCCCTCAAAAGGATCTCCAAGATCGGGAATGGCAAGGAGATTAAATTGATAGACGACTAATTTGGGATTTACGGCCTCGCTTTTTTTTGTATTATTCTATTATGTTAAAGTCTTTTTTCTTCCTTTATTGTAGGGAATGCTACTGTTGTCATGGATTTTTTCGATGCTTCGATCGCATGAGTCTGTCAAGCGTTCGGTAGAAAAAGACGATAGGATTCGCTGTCCATCAGAATTCTGAAACCCAGCCACATCAGCACGAAAGGGAAAATCTTGCTCGCATAACGGCTGAGTACCAAAGCAATACCGGGTAGATGCGTCAGAGTATAGGACATAAACAGCCAGCAGCAAACAATCAAATAGCAAACGGGTATAATTACGGACAGATTTTGGATTGAGCTAGTGGCAAACAAAGGGATATAGATCCCAAGATTGTTGCCGCCGTTAGCAATCGTGACCGAGGAGACGCGATAGGTCTGCGGATCGCGGATTACGTCCCAGAGCGATCGCCTTCTTGAATCAAATCCCCGAAATTTAGAGTTTCTTTTCAGATTATCTGACTTATCTTCGGATGAATCATCCTTATTGAGGTTGAGCAAATTGTTCAAGCCAATCAGTATCGGCAGAATCCCCAGTAGACCAGTCCAAGTGGACGGAATCACTAGCCCCAGAAAGAAACCAACCAAACTTACTATCATCAATACCGTGAACCCTAGAAGCTCACCAACCACAACGTGCTGAGGGCGAAAAGTACGATTAACTTCACTGAAGAAGGCCGTCAGATAAATATTGTCGTCAAACGTTGTTGCCACTGCAGCAGCTAGCCCGATCTTAAGCGTTGCAATTAACCAATCCATTACCATTCCTCACTTAACACCTATCCGATCGCCGCAACGAGCGATCGCTCAACCATTGTACAAATTACCACAATGTCGATAGGATAGTGTGAGTATCGCATATTGGGTGTAACGAGCGAGCAAATCTGGTAGTTTATCCGTATCAAGCGGTGCTTTGACTCGATCCCCCATCTTCAATCGATCCAGCATCCATCACCTGTGTTTATTAAAAGAGTCATTGTCACCAACCCCAGCCTAAAGGAATGGGGCAAAGAAGAGAAAGGCTCACCACCTTTTAAATCTGAGACTAAAAAAGTGTCTAGCTTGCGGGTTTCGAACCCAAACTGAACTATCTGGTGGTGGTACACCGAACGACGTTACTGGATGCTTCCCTAGTCTGTAACCTCTCGAATAGTCAGTAGCGAAGGGATATATACACACGGGCTTACCGCCACTTGCTATGCGTACAGGACAAACAGTGTCAGCCGGCAATTGTCCCGACGAAAGTACAGCACAAAAGTACACGGCATTTAGTAGTTCCAAGGCGGTAGCAAGCTTAACGGGGGACTAATCCTCCCCCCCCCATTCAATTGTAAAGCCGTCCTAAAAGGACGGGGTTTCTACCCATTTTTCTGATGATTAGCCCTTTGATTGACCGTCTGCCTAGAGGCACAGGCCGCCACATCTTACGATCGCTCAGATCGGTTATTCCCAAATCGCTTGCCTATCGGTTTGCAGTGCGATTTTGCCTCAGTCTTGCCACGATTTTGGTCTTGAGTCTGGTTTCTGACAGTCATGTTGTTGCCGCTTCTGCCTCTGGCAATGTACTCTCCCCTCTAGTCAGTCAGGTAAATCAGACCGCACTACCTAAAGACTCAACAACTCGGGTACTGGAAACTGTGGGACTGTTTGTGGGAGGCATCATTTTCTGTATAGTTTTGGATCGCTGGTTTTCTAACCGTTCTGCTCAATCGGGCAACACACCCTTAGCTGAGCAAGCGCGGCGGCTCAAGCAACTCAAAATCGGTTATCCAGAGGGTATGACAAATCTGGAAGTCCTGCGCGATCGAGGTTTGCTCGAAAGCCGTCTGGGACCATTTGGGCTGAGTGTTACTTGGACAAGCTTCTTATCAGCTTCTGCTTTGATAGAAGCATTAAGCAATGGGACGATCGATTTCTGCGGCGGCGGTGGTACAGCCAGCATCTTCTCGCAAGCAGCAGATCATGTGTTTGTGCGGGTGGCTAAAGAAAAATATACTGCTCCCAAAGGTCAAGCGATTCTAGTACCAGAAGATTCGCCAATTCAGACGGTTGCCGACCTGAAGGGTAAAAAGATAGCTTTTGACAAAGGCTCAAGCGCTCATTATGTGCTGGTGCGAGCACTGGCAAAAGTGGGATTAGAGTTTAGTGACATTGAGCCAATTTATCTGACCCAGCCACAGGCGCTGCCCCTATTCCGCGCGGGTGAGGTCGATGCTTGGGTGATTTGGGTTCCCTACACGACAACTCAAGTCCGAAGTGCTTATCCAGGGCGCTCGATTGCAGACTTAGAGAGCATCTTTGGTGACAAAGCCTCTTTAGAAGTTCCGACATATTACTACGCGATTCCAGAGTTGGTACGCGACTATCCCGACTTGCTCAAGGTGATTTTAGAAGAGGTAAATGAAGCGGGAGCTTGGGCTAAGAAACAGGAATTAGAAGCTACTGTGCGATTGGCAGAACACCATGAAATAGATCCATCCATTGTAGAAATTTTACAGCAACGCAGTGCCGAACGCGCTATTATCCCGATCGACGACCAATCGCTCACGGCCCTACAGCACCAGGCAAATATGTTTAAAGATTTAGGTCTGATTCCTGAGCGGGTGAATGTGAAAGATGGAACCTATAGCTTGCAGACCAAGCAAAACTGGACTTATTAATCTGACAACTATACTCGATTGTAATTTTTGTCTGATTTGACCTATGTTTTTTTTAGTACAAGTCGGTCAAATATTAGCTCTGTCTGGGTTTCCGGCGGGCTTGTCACCCCCCCCACCGGCAAACCTACATTTTGATTAGCTGCATGGCCCGCATTTTTCCTAAAAAAAAAGCCCTCAACATTGTGAGGGCTTTGCGATGCCAGGAACGAGACTTGAACTCGTGACACGTGGATTTTCAGTCCACTGCTCTACCAACTGAGCTATCCCGGCTTGTTTTTTCGCGCTTTACTATCTTAGCAGACACATACAGAATTTAGCAAGCACTTTTTCAAATTAATTTTTCGATCGCCCGGAACCGCCCGCCTGTAAGCTAAAAGCTGCAACCTAAAATCCAAAAATCGCAATGGCACAGCAACATCGGGACAGTGGAAGTAAGAGTCTGCTTGTCTTGGGAGTAATTTGGCTGCTGGGGGCAATTAGCGATCGCCTCTGGTTTGCCCTCGATCGATCTGTCCCGGCGTGGGATCAAGCAGACTATCTGACTAGCAGCCTGAAATACTTGCAGGCGTTGCAGCATCCTCAGTGGCTTTCCGGGGAGTGGTGGACAAACTTCTGGCTGCTTTCGACGAAAATTCCGCCCTTGGCATACATCTTAACGGTTCCGTTTCTTCAGGTTTTCGGTACTGGGGCCGATCGGGCAACCCTCGTTCATTTATTATTTAGTGCTATTCTCCTCGCCTCAGTCTACAGTCTGGGCGTCCAACTGTTTAACCGGCAAGTCGGTTTGTGGGCCGCTGCAATTTGCGTTTTGTTACCGGGACTTTATCGGTTCCGCTTGCAATTTTTGCTCGACTATCCCCTCACTGCTGCGATTACTTTTGCTTTCTATTGTCTGACAATGTGGAAGGCTTCTGAAGGAAGAAGGAAGAAGGAAGAAGGAAGAAGGAAGAAGGAAGAAGGAAGAAGGAAGAGAAATCAAGGAAGAGAAATCAAGGAAGATTGTCCCCATTCTCCGGATCTCCCCCTCTCCCCCTCCCCCAATCTCCCCCTCTCCCCCTCCCCCAATCTCCCCCTCTCCCCCTCCCCCAATCTCCCCCTCTCCCCCTCCCCCACTCTCCCCCTCTCCCCCTCCCCCAATCTCCCCCTCTCCCCCTCCCCCACTCTCCCCCTCTCCCCGTCGTCTTTCTTTTGGGCGATCGCCTTTGGAATTTCTCTCGGTTTATCAATATTAGTTAAACACACTACCGTATTATTTCTGTTTACCCCGATTGTGTGGTTGGCTGTTGGTGCTGTGCGGCAAAAAGCTTGGGGGAGATTAGGTCAATTAACTGGTGCTTTGTTGCTGTCGGCGGCGGTGTTTGGCCCGTGGGCGAAAACCAATTGGCTGTTAATTTTGACCGGGGGAAAACGGGCAACGCTGGATTCTGCGATCGCCGAAGGAGATCCGGGCATCAATACGATCGACGCTTGGATTTACTACGGTCAGCACTTACCCGAACACATTTCTTGGCCTCTGTTACTTATTCCCTTAGTAGGATTGATACTTTATTGGCGTCGTCGGCAAGATAGTTCGTCCATCTTTTATCTCAACTCCTGTCGGTGGCTGGCTGTTTTCTGGGTAGGAGCTTATTTAATTAATTCTCTAAATATCAACAAAGACGACCGATATGTGATACCTTATTTGCCAGTTTTATCTATTTTCTTAGCATACTGTTTAACGCTGTGGCCTTCTCGGTGGGGACGACAAATTCGCTGGGGTACAATTGGCTTGGCAATTCTGGCGATGCTGTTCCATATCTTGCCGCTGGGAGGTGCTCTGGGAAATAGCTTAGTCCAAATTATCAGTCCCGGCAATTCTAACTATCCTTACTTGGGGAAAGAGTGGCCGCACCGAGAGGTAATTGCAGAAATTATTGATAGGGAACCTTATTTACAATCTACTTTAGGCGTGTTGCCTTCGACGCCGGAAATTAACCAGCATAATTTGAATTTTTACGGTGCTTTGGCTAATTTTCAGGTTTACGGGCGGCAGGTGGGGACGAATTTAAAACAAGTGCCGCAAGATGTGCGATCGCTCTCTTGGTTCGTAACCAAAACTGGCCCGCAAGGTTCGATTCGCGAACGGATTAAAAAAGCTCAAAATGCAGCAGTAACCGCGATTGAAAACGGTGATAAGTTTCAGTTAGAAAAAACTTGGATTTTGCCGGATTATACTAATTTAAATCTTTATCGCAAGCGAGAGCAGCCTGTCGAAGTACAGCCGTTGAATGAAGGGCGATCGCAAGTACAATTAGATCGAGTTACTGTCGCTGCAAAAGCAGTTCCCGGAGTCGCGCTGCCAGTTACTTATACTTGGTCTGGGTCTTGGCAGCAGTTGCAGTCTGGTTTAGTGTTGGTAACGTGGCAAAATCAGCAGTCTGGCAATATTCCACCGGGACAGACTTTCAGGATTTTACACGATCGCGCGATCGCCCAGGCGACTTTGCATCCGGGGATGCTGGAAGCGGATAAATTTGCTGTGGGGTTTCGAGTTGTCGATCGCACGGCGATGCTTCCTCCTGCTAATATTGCCCCGGGAACTTACAATCTGCAAGCTACTTATCTAAATCGGAAAACCGGCGAAACTTATCCGATTAATGTGCCGGCAGTTAGTGTTAAAATCGAGGCAGAGCCTCTGGATATGCGTTCTCAGGCAGAGCCTGGGAACGAGGATAATACAGATAAGCCTGAGTTAGATTTGGTGACTCAATTGCGGGCGATGGCGACTAATTTACCCAAAGGATTGCCAGGTTTAGAACCCGTGTTCGAGCAGATTGGGCGCATCAATCAGTACGACCCAATTCAAGATTATACCGTGCAAGCGGAACAAACGTTAGAATATCGGTTGAAACAGGAACCAAATAATCTAGAATTGGCTTATGCTTTGGCATTTTCTCGAGTATTGCAGCAGAATGTCAAAAGTGCGATCGCCGCCTTAGAAAAAGTTACCCAACTCGACTCTCAAAACCCATACGCCTATGCTTATCTCGCTTTCGTCCAGCTTTACGGCTGGCATCCCAAAGCCGCTCAAACAGCCTTAAAACCTGCTCTCGCTCTCAACTCCAATCTACCGGAAATTAGAATTTTAAACGGTGTAGCGGCTCTGATGCAAGGTAATCTCATTCAAGCATGGCAAGATTTGCAATACTTAAAAAAACTAAAAATTTAACAACCCCTTTTATTGTGGCACGGGCGTCCCGCCTGTGCTTCGCCTGTGCTTGCCTGTGCTTCGCCTGTGCTTCGCCTGTGCTTCGCCTGTGCTTGCCTGTGCTTCGCCTGTGCTTCCGAAGCGGTAAAAAACAGAAAACCAATGAACCAACCAAGAATTGTCTCTCTAATTCCCAGTGCCACCGAAATTGTAGCACTTTTAGGATTAACCGATGCAATTGTGGGCCGTTCCCACGAATGCGACTATCCCCCAGAAATCCAAAATTTACCTGTTTGCACTCAGCCTAAATTCAATCCCGAAGGAACTAGCAGCGAAATTCACAACCGCGTGACAGAATTGTTGCAAAATGCCCTCAGCGTGTATAAAGTAGAAATAGATACTTTGGAAAAATTGCAGCCGACTCACATTATTACTCAAGCTCAATGTGAAGTCTGCGCTTGTTCTCTAACAGAAGTTGAACAAGCAGTAAGCACCCTAGTAAATAGCAAGCCGGAAATTATTTCTTTGCAGCCGAATCTGCTAGCAGAAATCTGGACGGATATTCAGCGAGTTGCTGATGCTTTGGGCGTAGATGGCAAAAGTGCGATCGATCTTTTGCACTCCCGCATCGATGCTATTATCTCCCAAACACAAGCATCATCTATTCTTACCACAAAAGAGAGAGTTCCCAAAGTAGCTTGCATCGAGTGGATTGAGCCTTTGATGGCTGCGGGTAACTGGATTCCCGAATTAGTAGCAATGGCGGGAGGCAATTCGCTATTTGGAATTGTCGGCGAACATTCCCCTTGGTTAAAATGGGAATCGCTAGTAGAAGCTAATCCCGATGTAATTATTTTCATGCCTTGCGGCTTCGATTTAAGCCGAACTCGCAGCGAAGCAATGCAGATAACTAAATACGCAGAATGGCCTAAGTTGCAAGCAGTAAAAACCGGGAAAGTTTACATAACTGACGGCAATTCTTACTTTAATCGGCCGGGACCGAGATTGGTTGATTCGTTAGAAATTTTAGCAGAAATTCTCCATCCCGAAATCTTCGATTTTGGCTATCGGGGTAAGGGTTGGCAGCCCTTTTTGTAAATACCCGCAGCTAGCTAAAGCTTTATCTATATTAATTCTGAATTGCCTGCCATACAAATAAGGACACAACAATGTTGTGTCCTTACTTCGCCTTCATTTAACCGAATCTGACATCAATTGATGCAAAAACGGCTATTTTTACATCCCATCGGCCGGCATCAATACCTTGTCAATTACGTGAATAACGCCGTTGCTAGCTTTGATATCAGCTTTCACAACATTAGCGCCGCCGACAGTAACTTTGCCTGGGCTAACTGCCACCTTCAGCGAGGTGCCTTCAACACTTTTAACATCGCCGGATTTCAGGCTAGTAGATAAAACCGCACCAGGAACAACGTGGTAAGTTAAAATCTTAGTAAGTTTGGCTTTGTTTGCCGGTTTGAGCAAATCCTCCACAGTTCCTTTTGGCAAAGCAGCAAATGCCGCGTCAGTCGGAGCAAAAACAGTGAAAGGACCTTTGCCTTGTAAAGTTGTAACCAAACCAGCAGATCCCAAAGCCTTTGTCAGCGTCTTGAATTGAGCGTCGCCAGATGCAATAGCAACAATATCCTTACCAGCGGCCATTGGTGCCGGTGAAGCGCCATTTGGTGCCGGTGAAGCAGCGGTTTTCACATTTCCTGCAACTTGTTGAGTTTGAGTTGCATTGGCAACACTGGTGTTGGAGGTGATGTGAGCCCAAGCAGGGAAACCAATCAACGCGGTAGCGCCGATTACTCCTGCGAAACCTGTGAGTTGTTTCATCCAGCTAGGTAAATTTTGATTTTTCATCAGAACTATGGGTTTGAAACCCCGTCCTTTTAGGACGGCTTTACATTGAATTGAATCCCCTCGCGGGGTGGAGGGGTATGGTTGCCCCTCCGGTGAGGTATGTTGCCTCAATCTCTTTTCGGAGTAAAGTTAGCTTCGCCAATGTTTAGTGAGCTTGTTAGGCTGAAAGCACTGTTCCAGTGACCTTAGAACTGTTTAACTCTCAACGATAGAGCAAGGGACTAGCTACGCATCCCAGGGTATCGTGACTCAAAAAACGTAGTCAGTTAAGACTTAGGCTGGTCAGAATGGCTTGTTAGATTCCTCCTTCAAGCCTCATGCTTTTAGGCTGAGGTTCCTGACTGCGCTTGCATTTCCTTAGGAGATAAAACAGTGAACATGAATTGTTATGTTAGCCAAATCTCGACAAAAAGCAAGGTTGCCAGAGGCTAAGGTAGAGAGAAAATTCTCTTCGATCCGCGATCGACCAAAACTTCCTTACTATAACGCAAGCTGAGAAATCGGGCATCAACCGCTAAATCTGTAACTCAAAACCTCAATCACCGAACCAGTTTGGGGTAAGTCAGCAGATTTGATCGAAATCGTGTCATTATTCAATCGGCGCACCGGCGTACCCTCCATCAGCGCCAAGAATTCATCTAGCGGTACCAAATCGCACGCAGCAGCATCGGCGGCTTGGGTTTTGAAATGTGTCGGAATCACCATCTTTGGTTTGAGAAGTTGCAAAGTTTGCTTCGCTTCCGCCGGAGTGTAAGCTTTCGGCCCGCCGCCCACGGGAATCAGCACTACATCGGGCCGCCCGATCAAGATTTGTTCTTCAATGCCGATCGGACCAGCAACTCCGCCCAAGTGTAAAATCTTAACGCCCGCTTGCTGCCACAGCCAAGCCACATTGACCCCAAATCGCCTTCCTCCCTCACGGTCTTTTTGAGTCCGAATCCCTTGAATCCGCAGTCCGTTAGAGTTGTAAGCGCCCGGTTCGTACAAAAGGCCGGGATTGCCGGAAAATCCGTCGATCGCCCCTTCATCGAGCAACCGGCTGCTAATCAGAATCAAATCTGTTGGCACTTTAGGAGAGCGATAGCCTGCCGTACAGCCCAGGGGGCGAAAAGGATTCACCAGCACCCTCGCACCGCCTCCGGCGAACAAGAAGCAAGTGTGGCCCAACCACTGAACCGACAAAGAATCAGAAGTTTGAGCTTGATAGCTTTCCCATCCAGAGGGCAAGCCAGTTGCTAAAGCTGCTAGCAAACCCGTCTGTGCGTAACGTATTAATTGTCGCCGTTTCATAAAAACCTCACGCGAGCTTGGAAACCCAGTGGCTTTAGCCCTGGGAGGAAAAGAGACACGGGATACTTTAGTGTCCCGTCAAGACTTTTAAAATCCATAGTTATATCCATCCTTTTGATGAATAGAAAAACAATATTTGTGATTGATTCCTTGAATTAATCCCTGGACTGCTGACACATTAAAACTACCAGATGAGCGAACAGCGACCCTACCTGTATAAGTTCCAACCTTCTTGCCCGAAGTAACAACGGCTTTTATAATGTCGCCTGTCTGAAAACCCTTGACAAACTTGAATCTAGGAACGTACCGAGAAGGAAATCCAAACTTATCTGTGCGACACATCTGCCTTGAACCATGCCCCGTAGCTTTGATATTTAGGGGCTGATTTGCTAATACGGAAATATTAGGCGTATCACCTACGCAAGCAGCATCAAAGAAGTTGGTTTTTGGTAATCCCAACCGTAGGCGGTTGAATTTGGTCAACCCGCCAGAACCCGCGATAATCACTTTGCCTGTCTCTTTTAGGCGAGTAAACAAAGCCCATCGGGTTGAGTTGACAGCAGTGGCATCCTTCAACGGGCGCTTAGCTTGTACCAAGATTTTCTTCAAAATATCGGGCTTTTTTGCTAAGAATATCTTGATATCCTGAGTCCCTTTCTTGGTATTGCAAGGTTCACAGGCTAAGCATAGATTAGATATTCTATTGGTGCCGCCCGACGCTTTAGGATGAATGTGCTCAACTTGTAGCGGTATATTTTCCGCGCTACAGTAAGCACATCGTCTCTCCCATTTATTGAGTAAATACTCGCGAACTTCGTAACCAGCTAACACACCCTGCTGATACTCAACTCCTGAAATCTCCGGGTTTTCTATCTTCTGTAAATCAAATCTGACTAATTCTTGAAAGATTGTTTTAACTGGTGCAAGTTTTGATAGCTTGTTGACCCAAGTTAAAGTTGTCTCTACGCGGTGTCGAAGGCCTTGAGCCAACCAAACTTTGGGTTTAGTCCGGTTTAAAAATCTCGCTTGACGATATCTTGTGTGCCGACTTCTGCGACCGTGCCGCAGAGAACGACGCGACTCTAGCGATGTTTTAATTGCTTGACCGCGATGGGCTAGTTCGGCCACCCAGATTAGACTGGAATCTAGAATTATGGCAAGTCCAGTAACTTTTGAGCCGGGGTCAATCTTCAGAGTTACAGGCTGCGGGTCTTCAGTTACTTCTTTTTTCAAGAGGATTGTGAAAGGGTAAAGCCTGAAAACTTTAGCTTTACCAACCTTTAACAATTTACGCGCCAAAGATGGTTTGCATGGTGTTAGTGGTTTGCGGTTAGCATCTAGAACAAAGACGTAGTTGGGTTTTAGGATAGACATTGTTGTGTCCCTTCGATTCCTCGTAAAGTTCGCTTTGCCAAAGTTATAAAGGCTTTTTGCGCTTGCAACACTGTTGAGCGTGACCTTAGAACTGTTTAATTGCAAACAACAGAGCGGAAAACTAGCGTCGCATTCAAGGAGTGTTATGACCTGAATAACGTAGTCAATTAAGACGATAGCGGGTAAGCACGGCTTTAGCTTGTTTGCTAAAGCCCCGTGTCTTTAGACTGGGGTTGCTTACCTTGTGGTTGGGGTTGTCGGGGGTTGGTCGTTTGTTGTTATAGCACAAAACACCGTCAGTCGATTTTAGATTTTAGATTTTAGATTTTAGATTTACTTGCAGCATTGAATCTGGAATCTCGAACAGGAGTCTAAAATTTGGGGTTCACCACGACAGGAGTGGGAGGCTTGTATCCTTTTTGGGGCGGTTCAGGTGCGAAAATGTTTACCCTACTATCACCGTAAGGTGCTAGAAAAGCGAACCCTACAAATTCTTAGAAATTCAACTAAAGTCTTTCTAAGAAATTTCGCAATAATTGCTTTCCCGCAGTCGTCAAAATACTTTCCGGGTGAAACTGCACACCTTCAATATGCGGATATTCCCGGTGCCGCACGCCCATAATAGTTCCGTCTTCAACCCAAGCCGTAATTTCCAAAACTTCTGGACAACTCTGCTTTTCAATTACCAAACTGTGATAGCGAGTTGCAATCATCGGCGATTCGACGCCCTCAAAAACTCCAACTCCTGCGTGTTCTACCTGAGAAGTTTTGCCGTGCATCAACACGGGTGCAGAAACAATTTTGCCGCCGAATACTTGACCGATACTTTGATGTCCGAGGCACACGCCTAAGATTGGTAGAGTCGGCCCCAATTCTTTGATTAATTCCAGAGAAATTCCCGCATCTTCCGGCCGCCCCGGGCCTGGAGAAATCACCACTGCTGCTGGCTGCAATTGGCGAATTTCGGCTAACGAAATTTGGTCGTTGCGGTAGACTTGCACTTCCCTTGCTACCGGCAACTCAGCACCGAGTTCTCCTAGATACTGTACCAAATTGTATGTAAAACTGTCGTAGTTATCGATGACTATAATCACGGGTTAAGTTATATTTTAGGTTGGAGATTTTAGATTTTAGATTGACTCGGTGCCTGAAAGCAAGGGTTTCAAGATTTTAGATTGATGCCGAAGATAAAAATAGCTGCAATATAGACAAATAAAACTAAAAACCTCAAATTGGTCATCTAAAACCTAAAATTTGCGTGAAGCGAAGCTATCGGGCTCTTAATCGCCCAATAAGTTACTAACGGGCGATCGCAATTTGAACGACTGCCCACAAAGGAGGAAGCAGAAGTGCAGCACCGACGATGATCGCAGCCATTGCCGATACCAGAACTGCTCCGGCAGCGCAGTCTTTGGCAATTCTGGCTAGTTCGTGACAAGATTGCCCGACGGTCAAGTCTACCACCGATTCGATCGCCGTATTCAACAGTTCCATTGCTAAAACTATGCCAATGGTGACACCGACCACAGATATTTCTACTGGTTTCAAGTGCAAAAATAGCCCCAGTCCGATCGCCAATGTTCCTATAACAGTGTGAATCCTAAAATTTCGCTGAGTTTCAAAAGCATAACTCAGGCCCCCCCAAGCGTATATAAAACTCGTAGCTAAGCTAGATGCGATTTTCCAGGACAATTCTCGGTTGTATTTCAAGGCTTTTGTAGACTCGTGGACTGTCGGGCTGGAAGAGTCTTGAGGCATGGGCAGAAACTGTGCGATTTTTGATGAAATTGAGGGTTTATTTAGTGTCATAAACAACCAACTTTAAGTTCCAGAGATGAATGAAAGCTAGACTTTTCAAATTAATTTCATCAAGTCTCGGTAACTTTCCTAAGTTTTTACTAAAGTTTTGGTGTAATTTCAGAAAGTTATGTGGGGCTTGACACGATTTGTTAAGTAACGATCAACTTCAGTTATGCTGTTTGGATCGCAAGACCGATCGCCTGCAGCAATGTTTCTTGTTGAGCGAGCATTTGAGTCAGACTTTCTTCATCCGGGTGATCCCACCCCAAAAGGTGCAGAAAACCGTGGGCTGCGAGCCAAGCTAGTTCGGTCTTCAGGGAATGTCCTTGCTGCTGGGCTTGTCGCTGAGCTGTATCGATCGAGATCGCGATATCACCCAAGTATAAGGGCTGAGACGACAGCATTTCCTCTAGCTGAGGACACTCTACCTCTAAAGCTGCGAAAGCTAGGACATCCGTCGGTCGATCGAGCTGGCGGTACTGGAGGTTGAGGCTTTGCATCTGGTGATCGGCGGTTAAACGCAGACTGACTTCGTAGCCCGGAGCCACTGGCACATCGGCCTCCTGGTTTTGCAGCCAAACGCTAAACCAATTTTCCCACGTTTGGGCTGAAATCTCCCCGCTGGCTGCACTCTCAGGGAGGTTGGAAGCGTCGGCTGACCGCTGGCTTCGCCCGTAACAGTCTTCGACGTTCACCTCAATTAGCATTTTTATAATCTCCTGTCAAGCGATATATTCAATTTTTTTACAATCTCCAATTGCGCGATCGAGCAGAATTACTTTTTGCTTTCAGCAGGCACCTTACAATAATCTGTTGAAGATTGCAACAGCCCGAGAACACAATCAGATTAACTCTCAATTAAGAAAGATGAAAAACATCAGCGGAAATTAGAGGCTGATTGTTTGAATCCCCAATTAAGAATTGAAATATCGATCGAGAAATGCCAAACCGACGAGTACGCCTAAAAGTCCGGCCGCTGTCAAGGCAAAATGAAACACAGAAGTCGCCCGCTTGCGAACCATGTTCCGCATCGCCAGCTTGACATAACTCGGTGGAGGTGCATTGTTTGTCGGCGCTGTCGGGGTTTCGGCGGACTCTTCCGAGGCGGGAAGTGCTGAGGGAGGTTGACTCATAGTCGTTAGTTTAGAAGGTTAACAGAGGCGCTGCTGAGGACAGGCTCGTCCCGATATTAACAAATATGTAACGTTTTGTGTAGCTATTTTTAGTTTTTCGATCGCCGCGGGCCCCTGGAAGGGGGATTGTAAGCTGTGTTGCATCTAGATTGCCTATGGTATTAGAGAGGGAGAGGGGGTGAAGGGGAGAGGGGGAGAGGATTTGACGATTTTTGATCGGGACTCGAAATATACAATTTAAATGCACAACAGCTTACCAACAGATTAATGTGCGATCGGGCTGACGATCGATTCGATATTTTATTTTGATCTTCAGATACAGGAGGATAAATTAAAGTCCCGATCCGTGTTCCTGTGCGCTTTAACAAAAATTTTTAAATTGTCAAGTCCCACACTCAAGCGACACTCACTTGAGTTAACTCAAACGAGTGTCACCAGAAAAAGGGACTGTTAACCAACCGCGACCGGCAGTTATTCATAGATATAGCCACGGAAAAACAGAAACAAATTTTTCCAGGTAAAGACTAGCCCAAAAAGTTAAATTACTCTGAAAACAACATGGAAATTTCCACCTTTGAACTCCTCACCGCACCAATCGCACCTGTGATGGGCCTCCCTCCAGCACTCCTCCCAGTGGCTCGCCGAATCGTTCAGGGATACTTTCTCACCATCTCCAATCTCGAAGCGTTCAGCGTGGTATATCGGATTGACTTTACCATCAGCTTACCCGTGCCGGCAGACCCGAATAAAATCTTGCTCAACAACGCTGTCTTACTTGTTGATTTTGAAGGCGCTAACACCGAGGTACCTCTGACTCCGGTGTCGGGGCAACCTGAGGTATATCGCGGATTTTTCACAATACCCGCTCACAAAACTGCATCTGTTCAATTGTTGCCTAAACTGCCAAACGTTCTGACTCCAGGTTTGTTGGAAGTGCGCGGATATGTCTCACTATCGCGCGCAGTATTTGGGTTTCCACCCGCATCCTTCCCACCAGTCAAGGTATTATTGAATCCCGAAATTCGCGGTACTTTCTTGCCGAATAATTTCCCATCAGTAGTTCCTACTGAACTAGACTTCGATCAAATCAATTACACTTTAGCGATCGCCAGTGGAAAAGGCTTGAACGAAATACCTAATGTAACAGGCAATGAAACAGACTCCGCATCTTTTACCCTCGATGTCCCAACTCTTGAGCCAATTTTGGAACAGTTACGCAACGGTACTTTGGACTTGGCTAGTTTGGTAGCCGACAATTCAAAAAAAGCTTAAATGCTAGTGCAACTGCTAGCCCAACTCGATGCCAGTGAGGTCAATTTGAAAGACCTAAGTACAGTGATGGAAAAAATCGATATTCCTGTCAGAATGTCTAGCATCTAGAACTGTTAAAAGGTAAGTAACTGTAGGGTGGGCATTGCCCACCTTACCTTTATTTACGTTTAATTACGCCCGCTTATACACTGATTGAGCTTTATTAAAATGTCGAACTCATTTAAATTTCAGCCTGTTTCTTTTAGTTGGGTAGCTGTTCATCCCCAGCCCAAAGGTGTTGTTCAATTTATTGGTGGAACTTTTTTTGGTAGTTTGCCAACTTTGTTTTATCGATATTTTTTACAGCAGTTGTTTGAAGAAGGTTATACCGTAGTTGCTTTGCCGTTTAGATTTACTTTTCGTCACTGGCCGATAGCTATTGGGTTATTAAAAGAGCAGGAGATTCTGAGAACAGAACTGACCAAAATTGCTCAAAGATTAGGCTATGAAAGCGAAATTTATCAAGAACTATCGAGTTATTTTTGGGTCGGTCACAGTCTGGGATGCAAGTACATTGCTCTTTTAGAATTTTTAAGCGACGATGGATATCCAAATATTGTGGATAAATTCTGCGATCGCCCTGACTGCGAGCAGATTCAAAGGTTAATCGAAAATCTGGGCATCGACAGACCTTCCATTAAAGGCCAGCCGTCCTTATTACTTGCTCCTGATATCAGCAATACAGAGAGCGCTATCCCAGTGCGATCGCTAGCACAATTGTTAGACAAATTCCGCTTAGGAGTGCTACCAACCCGAGAACAAACTCAATGCTTTATTGCTAATAGTTCTCTGTTTAATTTAACAGCAATAATTTCTTTCGATCGAGATGAAATTGCTGGTTCTACCAATGATATCAACAAAAGTCCCGAACAACAAAAAAACAGCGATGTACTTTGGCTCATAGAACAGCTAAGCAATAGAAAATTGCCTTTATTGAGCAAGGAAATAGAAGGCAAACATTTAGAGCCGATTGGCATCCAAATCGGTTATTATATTGTTGACCTCAATCCTTGGGATAAATTCATCAAACCTCTGAAAAAGCGCTTTCTTGAATATTGGTCTGTTCATTTTTTGGATGCTTTGAAAAAGCGGTTAAGCGCTTAACATTGTATAAACTGTTAACTCACTATCAATTTCCAGCCTTCTGCTGAACCCCAGCAATAAGTTGCCTCACTGTCTCCGCGTCGGGCGATCCCAAATGCTGCAAAATGTCCAAAGATTGCTGTAAATAATTCAAGGCTTTGCCAAAATCTCCCTTCTTATCTGCTAACAACTGTCCTAGCATTGCGAAAGTAGCAGCTTTCCCTCGACTATCGCCAATCTGTTCCTTAAGTTCGAGAGATTGTTGATAAAATGCGATCGCCTTGGCTACTTCCCCTTGAGTCGCATAAATTATTGCTAGACAGTGCAAAGTAGCAGCTTTCCCTTGAAGATTGCCAATGTTTTCCTTAAGTTCCAGAGATTCTTCATAAAATGCGATCGCCTTGGCTACTTCCCCTCGATCGGCATAAATTCCTGCTAGTTGGTGCAAAGTAGCAGCTTTCCCTTGAACATTGCCAATCTGTTCCTGAAGTTCGAGAGATTTTTCATAAAGTGCGATCGCCTTGGCTACTTCCCCTTGATTCGCATAAATTATTGCTAGTTGGGGCAAAGTAGCAGCTTTCCCTAGAACATCGCCAATTTTTTCCTGAAGTTCGAGAGATTCTTGATAAAATGCGATCGCCTTGGCTACTTCCCCTTGATTGGCATAAATTCCTGCTAGTTGGTGCAAAGTAGCAGCTTTCCCTTGAACATCGCCAATCTTTTCCTTAAGTTCGAGAGATTGTTCATAAAATGCGATCGCCTTGGCTACTTCCCCTTGATTGGCATAAATTCCTGCTATTTCGTGCAAAGTAGCAGCTTTCCCTAGAACATCGCCAATCTTTCGCGTAAGTTCGAGAGATTCTTCATAAAGTGCGATCGCCTTGGCTACTTCCCCTTGATTCGCATAACTTATTCCTAATTCATGCAAAGTATTTCCTTTTAAATATCTTAATTCTTCATCATCTTTCGCCAAATCTAACGCTTGTTCTAGATAGTATTTTGCTGTTGCGTATTCACTCCGGCTGCGATAGGCAGTTCCCAACTCCTTCAAAATTCTGATGCGATTTTTCAAATTCCCTTGAGTTTCCCCGCGCCCATTCGAGGGAGTATATTCCATCAAGAATCGTTTTAATAAATCGATGCGTTCCTGCTTTTCCGGCACCTCGCAATTTGTAATCCCCTTGCTAGCATCCAGAGTTTGAGAAACCGCATCATCTCTTGTATTTGCAGGGGTTGTGAACACAAAAGTCCCCGAATTTTTAGCCCACAAATCCGGCGCAAAATTAGCAATTCGCGCGATCGCATAATGCGGCAAACAAAAAAGCATTGGATGCGGCACTTTAATCGGATAAGCATCTCGCACCCAATTAAAATCTACCAGGATCGGCGGATCTTCCCCCGCGATCCCGATCGAATTTTCCAACCCCCGCACAATTAAAATTAACTTCTTGTGTGGTTGAACTTTGACTGTTGGCAAAACCTTAAGAATTTCATCCATCAAAAAGCCCAGATCGGGATCGGGAAAATCCCAAATCTCAAACTGCATCTCTTGACAATCGGGATGGCTAATTAATGCCTGAATAATCGCATCCCTATCCTTCGCAAAATTACTTTCGATAAATCCCAAATCAAAGGCATTGTCGGGAACAATATCGACAAACGTCAGCAATTGGTCAAAAGACTCTTGATTTAGTTCAATTATCCTTTGCCGACCTATTTCAGGGATTTCCCTGGATTGATTCAAGGGCTTATTGGAAAGCATAGCTTTGTTTTACGAGTGGGTTGACATAATTCCACCGACTATTGCCGTTGTATTCCACAACGGAAAGATTGAATAATAACTTTTGTCCGCTTTTATCTTTAGTAATCTCTTTCTCGATGCCAACTTCCGGTAATTTTGTATAATATTCTGATCCAGGAGTAGATTTTTCCAAGTCAAATTGCTGTTGCTTTAAAGCGTAAGTTACATTTTCAGCCAAAATTTTACTGTGTTTGCGAGTAATCGCAGTGCGGCAAGCCGATCGACTTACTTGCATCAACTGTCGCACATGGCCGCCACTGGCTATTACCAAATCTAGTAACTGCTGTCGATCGGCAAATATGGCACTTACATCAACCCGCCGATCGCTCAAACTCCCCACTCCATCCAATCTTTGCTGATTGTAATTTAAATCGCACTCACTGCGACTAACTTCATAAATATTCACCATTGGCACAATGTTGGGATTACCAAAGAAATTGCTGACATTTTTATATGAATAAATTACCGAAATCGGCACTGTATAGATAATTGTACAGTCTAGTTCTTGGAGTTGTGGAGCGCCATCAAAAAACAAATGATTGCCAACACTTGGAGGAATCCGGTCTAAATTATCAACAATTACCAAAAATCCTTTTTGGTAGCGGTCTGCATCTTGGCGTTTCAGCTTGTCAAAAGTATTTTCCAACCACAGATTAATATCTGTTTCCCAGCGGGATAGATTGCGCCCACGAGTTTCGCGGATAACTTTTTTTTGTTGATTAGAACCTCGAATTTGAGCGATTAATTTTGCCGCCAACTTAGAAACAAATGGAATTTCTGCCCCTGCACTTGCTTCAGTTTCGATGCTGACGGAAGATTGAACAGTGGCTTCAGTTTCTTCTGTAACATCTTTAAACCACGCTTCAAAACTATCTAAGAGTTTGGGGTCAAACTTCAAACGTAATTCAGTTAAATCATCAGCTACTTTTTTGATAAAAAGCAAATATATATCGGTATATTCAGCATCATTAACATCCCGTTCCCAATCGAATTCTCTGTAAATCACCCGATATGCGTTTTCGCACTGCGACTGAATGCGTTTTAACTCTGTAGTTTTGCCACATCCCCGATGCCCGGTAAACAAAATTGTGTCAAATTCTCCCGGTTCATGAATATCCACATCTGTGCTGACACCTTCGATGGCTTCAGTGTTGCGTACTGCGGACAACTCAACATAATATCGCGCCATATTTTCCCCCGTTAGAGGCTTGACATCGCAAGCGCGGTAAGCTTCTTTGAGTGTTTTGGCGCGGTTGGCTGGCAGTGAAGTCATCGGATTTTAGATTTGGGATTTTAGATTTTAGATTGAACCTATAGCCTGTACCGATCGCGGGTTGTCAGAATGCGGATCTTTTGAAAGCTTATTTTAACTCACATCTTGCAACATATGCGAGCCATCGCACTTAAACATCCCTCAAGCATCCGATCGATCTCCTCTCCCGCAAAAAAACATCCGCCCAAGCAGCATGAGTTTCCGACAGCGCACTTCGGGGTGCGGCGGTGTAATCAATTCTCAAGTCATAGGCGGCGCGATCGTAAACCCCATTTAATAACCCTTGTAAATCTACAATTGGTTCGGCATCGCCCGCCCGCAAAGACAAGGGAGAGGATTGTGAAAATTAAATGCAAAACAGCTTATCATTTGCATTAATTGTGGAACGGGCGTCTCGCCCGTTAAGTTAATTGTGGAACGGGCGTCTCGCCCGTTAAGTTAATTGTGGAACGGGCGTCTCGCCCGTTAAGTTAATTGTGGAAC
>NZ_JAUBTO010000001.1:90127-141372 GCF_036702495.1 Microcoleus sp. C2D2
GGCAGAGACGCCCGTTAAGTTAATTGTGGAACGGGCGTCTCGCCCGTTAAGTTAATTGTGGCACGGGCGTCTCGCCCGTTAAGTTAATTGTGGAACGGGAGAGACGCCCATTAAGTTAATTGTGGAACGGGCGTCTCGCCCGTTCTAAAATCTGCGGTTAAAATCCCCTAAAAATCGCCGTAACCAGTAATAGCCCCCTGCAACCTCCCAATCACTTCATCAACCGAAATCGCCCCCAACTCCCCAGAAGCCCGAGTCCGAATATTCAAACTATTCGCCTCAACCTCCTTCGCACCCACAACACCCATCACCGGAATTTTATCCTTCTCAGCATTGCGAATCAACTTGCCCAAACGCTCGCTATTCTCATCAGCTTCAGCGCGAATATTTAGCGCCTTCATCTTCGCCGCCACTTCCTTCGCAAACGGCAAAAAGTCAGCGCTAACAGGCAACAGCCGCACCTGAACCGGCGCCAACCACAGCGGAAAATCCCCCGCATACTGCTCGATCAAAATCCCGATCAAGCGTTCCAAAGAACCGAAAGGAGCGCGGTGAATCATCACCGGGCGCTTGCGAGTGCCGTCTTCAGCGACGTATTCCAAATCAAAACGTTCTGGCAAGTTGTAATCTACCTGAACAGTTCCTAATTGCCATTCTCTATCCAAGACATCTTGGAAAATGAAATCGAGTTTCGGCCCGTAAAAAGCCGCCTCCCCAATTCCCTCAAAATAATTCATTCCCAAAGTTTCCACCGCGCGGCGGATTGCACCTTGAGCCTTTTCCCAAGCTTCATCGGAACCGATGTATTTCTCTAAATTGTTCGGATCGCGGAAACTCAAACGCGCCTTAAAGTTTTTCAGTTGCAGACTCTTGAAGACTGACAGAATCAAATCCACCACATTCAAGAATTCTTGATCCAACTGTTCCGGCGTGACAAATAAGTGGGAATCATCCACCGTAAAGCCGCGCACCCGCGTTAAACCGCCCAATTCTCCCGATTGTTCGTAGCGGTAAACCGTGCCGAATTCCGCTAAGCGCATCGGCAATTCTCGATAGGAACGCAATTCGCTTTTGTAAATTTGAATGTGAAAAGGGCAATTCATGGGTTTCATCACAAAACCCTGTTCGTTTGCTGCCGCTTCCTCATCCTCTGCCATCAGCGGAAACATATCTTCTTTGTATTTCTGCCAGTGACCGGAGATTTTGAACAAATCGACTCTGGCAATGTGGGGAGTCACAACTTGCAAATAGCCGCGCTTGATTTGTTCTTGTTTCAAGTAATCTTCTAAAATACTTCTCAAAACAGTGCCTTTTGGCGTCCACATCGGCAAACCGGGGCCCACCGCATCCGCAAAAATAAATAAGCCTAATTCTTTGCCCAGTTTGCGGTGATCGCGCCTGAGGGCTTCTTCTTTGCGGTGTTTGTATGCTGCTAATTGTTCGGGGGTTTCCCAAGCTGTGCCGTAAATGCGCTGTAACTGAGCTTTGGTTTCGTCGCCGCGCCAATATGCTCCTGCTAGGCTTTCTAGCTCGATCGCCTTTGGATTCAACTCACTGGTATTTTCTACGTGAGGCCCGGCGCACAAATCCCACCATTCCTCGCCCAGATGGTAAACAGTAATCGGTTCGATCAAACCTTCTAAAATTTCTAATTTGTAAGGTTCGTTAATCTCCTTAATTCTGCGTTCCGCTTCCTCGCGGCTGACTTCTTCGCGAATTACAGGCAATTTACGGTTGATGATTTTGATCATCTCTTTTTTAATGGCTTTTAAATCCTGTTCCGTAAAAGGTTCGGGAGTGTCAAAGTCATAATAGAAACCGTTTTCAATCCAAGGGCCGATCGTTACTTGCGCCTTGGGAAATAACTTCTGCACCGCCATCGCCATAACGTGGGAGGTGGTGTGGCGAATTTTTTTTAGTGATTCCGACTCACTCGTGCGGGGCAACTCAATTTTAACGGACTCTTCTGGAGCGGACATGGATTCTGAGCTAGACATCGGCTGAATTAGCAATTAATTTAGTTGCAGTTGCTTCTATCTTACCTCGATCGGCGGGAATGCCCCCCCTATAATCTTTGATTTAGCGGCGGGATGAAAGCCAGGTTTATTTTGTCAGATATCTGACCAATGCTGAAAGCCAGGGAAGAGATACTGACAAAATAAACAATCTCTTACATAACTTCACGACAATTTTATACACACCATCCAAACCTGTGTTACTATGAATCTATAAACACGGTAGGAGTCGCCACCAGTGTATCACGCAGTCAAAGTCAGAATCTATCCCACTCCCGAACAAGAGCAATACCTAGCTCAATGTTTTGGTAATTGTCGTTGGTTATACAACCGAATGTTGAACTTAACCACAACGACTTACAAGGAAACTGGGAAAGGTATGAGTAAAGCTGCAATGGATAAATTGCTACCGGGATTGAAAACGGAATTTGACTGGTTGGGAATTGCTTATTCTCAATCATTGCAACGGGTGACATTCAATCTCAGTGCAGCATTCGTGAATTTCTTTGAAGGTCGTACTAAATATCCGACCTTCAAAAAAAAAGGAGCGAAACAATCGGTTTCATATCCTCAGAATGTCAAGCTGATGGTTTCAGAGAAATCGATAAAATTTCCTGGTACATTGGGATATGTCAAAACTAAGTTTCATCGGAGCTTACCTGATGGTAAGCAAGGTTGCGTCACCATCTCACAAAACACAGATGGCAGGTACTTTGCATCAATACTGTTTGAAGAGTCCAAACAAACATTAGAACCAGTCAACGATGCAATCGGTGTAGATCTGGGATTGAAAGATTTTGCGATCGCCTCTAACGGAGTGAAGCATAATCAGCCTAAAAAAGCTCAGAAAAAGCTACAAAAACTAGAACGAAACAAAAAACGCAAACAACGTAAATTAGCCCGGAAAAAGGGCTATACGAACCGTAGGAAAGCGAAATTGCTGGTTGCAAAAGTCTGTAGCAAGATTGCCAGAATTCGCGAAGACTTTCTTCACAAGCTATCCCGCAAGATAGTCAACGAAAACCAAGTAATTGTGACAGAAAATCTCTCAGTCAAGAACACGGTCAAGAATCCCAACTTAGCCAGAGCTATTTCTGATCGAGGATGGGGAACGTTTTGCACGATGCTCAAATACAAAGCTGAACAGTTGGATCGAAATTATGTCGAAATCAATCGATTTTTTCCATCATCACAGCTTTGTTCAGAAACGCTGCTACCGATTCCTCAACTTCAGAAAGGTTGGGATAGTCTGAAGGTACGTTATGTAGACTGCCCAAACTGCGGAAAACAACACGATCGTGATATCAACGCCGCGATCAATATCAGAAATGAAGGCTTGCGGATTTTGGCGTTAGGAACTAGCGCTTCTGCTTTCGGAGGGGGTGTAAGCCCAAAACGATCTGGACGTAAAAAATCTACCATCGTCTAGGCAATCCCCCGTGAAGAAAGAAGCCTACACCATTCTGCTGCGTGCAGTTGGTGTAGGTAGTTCACTCAGATTGGGACAGCAACCGCCGACTTCAGGCTGGCGGACACTCCGGTTGATTGCAGCAACGGTTCCCACGGATAAATTCGGGGGGCAAGTTTCATCGGATACAGGTTTTTTATTTCTGGACGGATGAATCCGGGGGCTTGTATCCTGGATGCTTTCGGTCAGGGTTGCGACTTTTAGTGCGGGACGCACTCCGACTCTCATAAACCGGGTTTTTTAAAGTATTGCCTGAAAAAGCCCGGTTTCTCATCACCCGTGAGAGCGCGAACTAATTTTTTGGCAGAATTTTGGGATTTCGACTCAAAAATCGCTGCTGATACCAATTTTTTATAAGGCCCCGTAGAATCCGATCACCCTGGCGCCCCCCTTAATAAGGGGGGGACAAGATTCCGCTCTTTCGTCCCCCTTCTTAAGGGGGATTTAGGGGGATCGAGATATGTGCAACTTCACATTAAATTGGTATGACACAGTTAAATTTATTCACACCCACCTGCTAATTGTTGTTAAATTCTTGAATTTTTCTTAAAAATATGTTACAGATTGTAAAGACCGTTTAAGCCTATAATGATAAATAACCCAATTTTAATCCATGCTTAATTCCAACTTGCCCGAATCAGAATTGCTCAAAGCGCTACTGGAACCGCTGTTAGAGGATTTCAATTACTGGTTTGAGCGATCGACAAAGCTCTTAGAAACTGAGGAAATTCCCTTTCTGAGCGACGAAGATCAATCAGACTTGCTGGCGCGAGTCAAACAGGCTCAGCAAGAAGTAGGTGCGGCTAAAGCTCTATTTCAAGCAACGGTCGGTCAAGTTGGGATTGAAACCACAGCTCTGATGCCGTGGCACAGACTGCTCGCCGAATGCTGGCAAGTATCGGCGCGCTTTCGCTCATTGCAGTCAGCTCCCCCTGGAAAATAAAGAAGCGAGTTAAAGTTAAAGTTGCAATCAAATCCCAAACATGAGGAAATGTGGCGGCTGACTTGACAACCTCAAACATATTTCCAGTTAATAAGTTATTACTTGCTGAAACACTTTTGTAAATTGCTGTGTGGCTGTTTAGCCCGGAGGAGAAAAGAATGTTGCACCTGCTTTATATTTTAGCTTTTACCGTTCTTGCCTTTGTGGCAGTCGGTAACTTGATCCGCAGTCTAGTCACCGTAGGTATCGAGTCCCAGCGCCCTCAACAATTCAGACAAAATAATCGCTACGCATCCTCTCCTCGCTCTCAATCTGTACCGCATCCAGAACTTTTAGACGAACACGGAAACATTGTCAATGAGCCGCTGTTAGTGATGCGTTCGCTGACTGTCCAAGACGCCCGCGAACAATTAGATGCTCTCTACAAATCATCTCCGGGCGGCAACGACGAAGGGGGCGAACTAGCCTGATACAACCACAGCCGCAGCATTTATACTCAGGCGCGATGCCTCAAAAAAATATAGGACTTACACGCTAGGTGTCCGAAACCCTTTTTCTTCATAGCTTTTGGTGAAAATCGTTTCCGCTGGCATCGGAATAATTTTCCGAGTGCAGTGCGAGCTTAAGATATGGCGATGATGCTTGCGCGCTCGGTATCCTTGCGATCTAACCAGATGGGATATAATACCAATTTTTTATGAGGCCCCGTAGAATCCGATCACCCTGGCGCCCCCCTTAATAAGGGGGGGACAAGATTCCGCTCTTTCGTCCCCCTTCTTAAGGGGGATTTAGGGGGATCGAGATATGTGCAACTTCACATTAAATTGGTATAAGTCCTCAAAATAATTGGCCGTTAGTTTTTAACTAACGGCCAATTATTTGTGATTTTTGAAAGTTTATTTGCCGATTAGCCAGAGCGATCGCCAAAAACCGGTTCGCCAAAAACCGACACTGATGGCACTGATATCAAATAGCTCAAGAGTAGTATAATGCAAGAGATCCGCAAGCGGTGCCTAACAAGTCTCAATGGTGGGAGTGCTAACGCCCGAATCGAAGCCTGAATAGATGAGTTGGCGTCAAAACCTAGAGGTAAAAACAGGTGACTTTGGGATGAACTCAAGGTCTTGGAGGCATACCTCTGCTTAGATTCGTCTAAATGATATGGCTAGCATGATATGACTTAAACAGTCGTGTTATGAGGCCTAAATGTATCAGATACTGAGAAGGGATCGCTCTAAACCTCCTATCGATCCTGTTTTGTCATCGGCAAAAATGCACGTTTAAGGCTAGTTGACATCCACCCCGACCTGAAGGTACGGGGATTCCCAAACCTCACGATTTGAATTTCTGCTTCGGGGCAACTGCCTCCACCCTAAAAGAGATTTGGTCTTATGTTCGCTCCACAGACTAACCCCGCAAGAGAAAGCGGTTTTTACGTATCGAATACCAAACGGAATTCTTCGTAGTTTTGATTCTAGGGATGTTTACCATTGCCCTATCCTCTTGAACCGGTCTACCGATTTTGCTTCGCCGCCAGCACAAGGCTGAACTTCGCTCGTATAGGCTGTTTGATCCATCGTCTCGGGTGGGTCGTTGACCAATTATATTTTAATATAAAGCCGTCCTAAAAGGACGAGGTTTCTACCCAATTTTGTGATGATCGTCCCTATTTCACTACTGGCAGAACTTCTGCAAGCTTTGCCCCAACTGCGGGCACAAATTTATTTCAAATCTTCCATGACAGCCCTGTCTCACGCGATGGAAGATTTGGTTTTGGCGGGTTCCGACGAACCGCTAGTCATTGCCAGCTTTCAGCGAGAGCGCTTCTACCGCCAGGAAGCTCACCGCTACCGACGAATTGCCTCGCGGTCCTCTCAGGTATACGTGCTGGCAGCACCGGAAACTGAGTTTAAAAATGCTTCGGAGTGTCACGAAAGTGTCGCGTTTGCACCGGAGGACGGATTAAGTAAAGAGTGGCACTTAGTGGTGCTCGGGCAACAATACTCAACTTGCCTGATTTGTCAAGAAAAAATTGTGCCGATCGAAAACCAGGACGAGCGCGGGCCGCTGGTGATGGATCAATCTCGCAGATTTGAAGGAATTTGGACTTTCGACCGCGAGGTAAGCTGCAAGGCTGCGGCATTGTTGCTCGATAAAATTGTCAACTATCGCCCGGAATTGGCGGAAAAGATCGATCGAGCCCGAACTACCTACAATCTGATCGAAACACCGAAAAAAACGCGGAAATCCGCCGCGAACAAAGCCGCCAAACCCGGCAAAACTGCGCCAAAAGACTCAAAAATTCCCACTCCCAAATTGAGCGACGCTTTTGCCCAACGCTTAGTCACCTACTTGCAAGCCGGCCAGCACAAACTCCTCAAAGCATACGCCGCCATCGCCGCCCAGGAACGCAAAGAACGCCTCGTAAACTTAATTACAACGGCAATGCGACAGTCTCTCAACCCGCAAGAAATCGTCGAGGTCGCAGTGCAAGAACTGGGAAATGCCCTGTCAGCAAGCCGCTGTTTAATTTATCGCTGCAAGACGGCAGATATTGCCGTCAAAATCGATGGCGAGTTTTTGCGTCCGGGTGTTCGTTCTCTAGTAAATCAGACTTGGCTTTTGCAGGAAAATCAAATATGGAGGGATGCGGTGGCGCGGCAAGAGCGAGTTTACATCCAAGATACAGCACAACACCCCCTGATTGTCAATACAAAATACCTGAGGGAAGCTGTAAAAAAGTGGCAAATTGTCTCTTGGTTAATGGTGCCAGTGCTTTATCAGGGGCGGGTTTTGGGCATGGTGGAAATGCACCAGTGCCGATCGACTTTGGCTTGGGAAGAAGACGAAATTGCTTTAGTAGAGGCGATCGCAACCCAACTCGGAGCCGCCTTAATTCAAGCCGAAACCTACGCTCATTTAGAAGAACTCAACCAACAATTAGAAGCATTAGACCGAACTCGCAGCAATCTAATTGCCATCACCGGTCACGAACTCCGGACTCCGCTTTCTACGATTCAAGTGTGTCTAGAAAGTTTGAACTCCGAACCAGATATGCCCGCAGAATTGCGGCAAATTATGTTAGAAACTGCCCTCGGTGATGCCGATAGAATGCGGAAACTCGTGCAGGATTTCTTAACTCTTTCTGACTTAGAAAGCGGGCGAGTTAAATGGAATGTAGAATCGCTGACGCTGCAAGAATGCGTTGATTTGGCCCTCAGCAGCGTGCGATCGCGCGGCGGAGTCGATCGACAGTTACCGGAAATTATCGCAGAAGTGTCGGCAGAATTGCCTTTAGTACAAGCAGACGGAGAGTGGTTGGTGGAGGTGCTCTCCAAACTGCTAGACAACGCTTGCAAATTTACGACACCCCAGGGAAGCGTGACTGTTAAAGCTCAATGTAACGGTTCTCGGATGGTGGAAGTGCTCGTAGCCGATACGGGGAGGGGAATCGAGGCCAACAGTTTAAAAGTAGTGTTCGATCGATTTTATCAAGAAGAAGGAGCGCTGCGCCGCAGTGCCGGCGGTACCGGTTTGGGATTGGCAATTTGCAAGCAGATTGTTGCCGGCTGGGGAGGCAAAATTTGGGTAGATTCGCCTGGAAAAGATAGAGGGAGTGAATTTCACTTTACTATTCCCACTGTTTAGCTCGATGATATCAAACTTACCCAAGATTGTCAAGAAATTTTTAGGAAAGCTTCCAAGCGTTAGATGCTCCAGTTCTGAGTACATTGGGAACTAGAGTTGATGCGGGAAATGCCTAAAGATGCACCTAAAATTAGACAGGATAATTACCAAAAATCAAAACGGAATTGACATAAAAAATTAGACAAGTTTGATAGCTTATCTGTCACTGAATTTGAGATAAATATCAGCAGGATTGGGGGAAAATTTGTTATATCATGTCCGGTCGAGGGACCGCGATTCTTGTAGGGGCGGGTTCACCAACAATACCTGCCAATAATTGACCATCTCAAAAACCCGCCCCGACCGGGATATTATGGTTAATCGATCGGACATGATATTAGATTAATTCCGATATCTTCAAGCATCGGAATTAATATTACCCACCGCCAGGAAACGGCAGTGCCGTGTCCCTACAATTAATCGCCGTAGGGACACGGCACTGCCGTGTCCTCTATATCATTCCGGTACTCAAAGGCGATCGCTTTGTTGATAAATCTCCTCTGGTGCCAGACAATTATAAAAACGCCAAATTTGATAACGCGTGCTAACAAACAGAATGTTATTTATCCCATACATCCCCATTGGTTTGTCAAATAACCGCTCGTGTGCTGCAACTCTACCTTGCTGATTACACCCGATCAAAAACAGGCGATTTGTTTGATAGGTAGTGAAGGCAAGGCTTACAAACTGGGTTGGCAGCCAAGGTACAAAGTCCGGTGAGCAGGTAATCTCTAAATTGGGTACAGTTAAAGGTGACATGGGGTTACTGCAAAGCAAAAACTAGAACTTGCTTACCCATGAATTTAAACTTGATAAACTACTACGGTTGCAGCACGTTATCAGGAAACTGCCCTTGCACATTACCAGCAGAAGCGTACTGACAGACCACATAGCTCCGGGTGAAGTTTGTCATTTGATTTTTTCCTGTTGTGTTGTTTTAAGCGCCTTTGATTAAATAGGCTTTATGGGCGAAAGTGCGATCGCATTTTTCTTTGTTCTCAAATGCGATCGCATCACCAATCGCCCAAAAGGGCTGTAATCCTAGACTGTTAAGAAATCAGCAGATGTGAGGGTAGTGGTATTAATACCCGTCAGCGTTGCCAGGATTTCAGTGGTGCTGGTAACAATGATGTTGCTGCCAGAGAAGGACAGTTGACCAAAGGTCAAACCGCCGGACAGACCAATGTAATCAAGTCCATCGTTAAAGTCGGTAATCGTATCAGTGCCGTCACTGGCGGCGAAGATGAAAGTATCAGAACCATTGCCACCAGTTAAGATGTCGTTGCCAGTACCGCCAGTCAAATCATCCTTGCCGTTACCGCCATAGAGGGCATCATTGCCGGCACCGCCAGTGAGGATGTCTTTGGCGTTGCTGCTTTCCTCGCTGTCGTCACCCTGCAACAAATCGTTGCCGTCGCCACCGTTGAGGATGTCACCGCCGTTACCACCTGCTAAGGTGTCATTGCCACCATTGCCATTGAGGGTGTCTTTGCCGTTGCCGCCAGAGAGGTTATCATTGCCTGCTGTGCCGTTGAGCAAGTCGTCGCCGTTACCGCCAGAAAAGTTATTCCCCACGGCAACGGTGACATTACCAGTGTCAGTGAGGCTGCCATCGCTGAGGGTGTAGTCAAAGCTGCCATTACCACTGAATCCAGTAGTTGGGGTAAAGACAATAAAGTCATCTGCCGTGTTGCCAGGAGTGCCGTTGTCATTCAGGACTGCGGAACCGTTGGTAGCATTGCTGACACCAGTTATGCTCAGCGGGTTGCTGTCGGGATCGGTATCGTTAGCTAACAGGGTACTAACTTGAATGCTGACGGCAGTATTTTTGGCAGTGGTAGCACTGTCGTTAAAACCAACAGGCGGTTGATTCAGGTTAAAGGCTAAGGTGGTAGTCGCCACCGCACTGGTGTTACTGAAAGCTTGCCCGTCATCGACAACAAACTCAATTGTCCGGTTAGTAGTGTTGGGTGAAGTTGCGGTATTGTTGTAGGTCAGGCTGGCAAGGACTTGTCGGTAATTGGCAACTGTATCCGTGCCGCTGAGGGTGAGAGTGCCTGTGGTGGCGTTGTAACTAGCGGTGATGTTGCCGGTGGCAGTGGCAGCCAGACTTTCGGCTGTGCCATCCAAAAGATTAGTAATGGCGATCGTAGCACCAGCTAAGGTAGCGTTGTTGTCTGTTAGGGTGAAGTCGCTATCGACAATGGAGACAGGAGTGCTAGTAAAGGTAGTGCTAAAATCAATCCCCGATCCGTTAGTGCCGTTGAGGTCGAGGACAGCGGCGCGGTTGCCAAACACCACGTTGCTCTGCCCTGAATAGGAGCCGTTGGGGTCGGCACCGAATGCCCCGATAATCAGGTCGTCTATGCCGTCACCGTTGACATCCCCGGCACTGCTGACCGGGTTGCCTGATAAGTCAAATGCTGCGATGCCGTTAAGAATAAAGCCGTTAGTGCCGTTGAGGGTGGAGAGGTCTAGAGTCGCGCTAAAGCCTGTGCTTTTGCCAAACACCAGGTAGCTCTGCCCTGAACTAATGTTGCTGTTGGAGGTGATACGCGATGACCCGATAATCAGGTCGTCAAAGCCGTCACCGTTGACATCCCCGGCACTGCTGACAGATATGCCTGAGAAGCCAGGTGCTACGAAGCCGTTAATAGCAAAGCCGTTAGTGCCGTTGAGGGTGGAGAGGTCTAGAGTCGCGCTAAAGCCTGTGCTTTTGCCAAACACTACGTAGCTCTGCCCTGAATTACTGTTGCTGTTGGGGTCGGCATAGTTTGCCCCGATAATCAGGTCGTCTATGCCGTCACCGTTGACATCCCCGGCACTGCTGACAGATGTGCCTGATAAGTCATATGCTGCGATGCCGTTAAGAATAAAGCCGTTAGTGCCGTTGAGGGTGGAGAGCTCTAGAGTCGCGCCCCATCCTGTGCTTTTGCCAAACACCACGTAGCTCTGCCCTGAATAAGAGCCGTTGGGGTCGGCATAGTTTGCCCCGATAATCAGGTCGTCTATGCCGTCACCGTTGATATCTCCAGCACTGCTGACAGATATGCCTGAGTGGTCACCTGCTGCGATGCCGTTAAGAATAAAGCCGTTAGTACCGTTGAGGTTAGATAAGTTGAAAACTGAATTTGCCATGAGTTTTTCCTTTGTTTTGAGATTTGAGACTTTAGATATTCCGTTCAACAAGAGGCAGCAGATCAAGAATCTGTGCCAACAGTGATTAGCCGCCGGATTTCATCGCTCTTGAAACCAATAGCCATCGGTCGCCGCACCCCTGGTAATGCCACTACATCGTACAGTTCCTGCACCACCCCTTCTAAGCGCAGGGAATGGACAACATCCCCACTTCTGAGGTCAATTACCAGCAGTCCGCAATGAGGTTCTGCTTGTTTGGCTAGCAACTTCTCATCTAGCGGCAGCCCGCTAAAAGTTTTGTTGTGCCTGGGTTGAGAAATCCCCACCACCGCGAAGTCGCCGTGAAAGGCTAATCCGCGCTGGTAACCCGGACAGAAAGCTACCGGCTCAAATACCCCCCGCTCCTTGTCCACGTAACCAAATTCCCCTGTACCAGAGTTGAGTAACCACAGTTTGTCTCGATACCACCGGGGAGAGTGGGGCATTGACAGTCCCGCTAACACGATTTCGCTGCTTTCAACATCAATGACGCAACCGCCATTGGTTCGTTTGTCCCGCCATCCCTCCCCTACATCTGACTGACTCACAGCCGTGACATACTTCGGTTTGCCAAACTGCATTGCCAACCCGTTGAGATGACACCTGTCCTCTGCCGCCAGCTTGGAGATAAACGGGGGCTGCCACACAGGGACGAAGCTATGGGTTTCGCTGACTGTAGCTAGACAGCTAAATAGGGTATTGACAAATATCAATTTCTGTGGGTTATTTGATTCTGGGGAATTGGCAAGGGCGATGTCATGGATGTCTAAATCTCCAGTGATGTAACCCAGTTGCGGCAGGTAGAGGGCATCGTAGCCGTTGTGAACTTGTCCAGGTTCGAGAGTATTTTCCAATCGCCACAGTTGATACAGGGTACTCATATATAAGCTGCTTCCCTGGCTATACAAACCCATGCAGCGATCAAAAGTCCGCTCGAACACCGACAGCCGTTTGTCTGGTTGCAAGCCGATGAAAAAGACTTTGCCTGCTTGGTAGGTAGTGAATGCCAAACTGAGATTTTGCTCGTATAGCCAAGAGATGAATTGCCTAGAAGCGTTGATTTCTAGTCCAGTAGGAGCAGAAACAGGAGTTTGAGTCATTGGTGCTGTTGGTTCCTTGGGTTAACTTTTGCAGGTGGATGCATCTAAGGTGCGAGTTGATACATCAAAGTTGCTCTTCGATGCAACAAAGGTGCAGGTGGATGCAACAAAAGTGCAAGTCAATGCAACAAAGGTGCAAGCCAATACAACAAGGGTGTAAGTCAAGGCATCAAAGGTGCAGGTGGATTCATCACAGGTGCAGCTTGGTAGGGAAGGGGTCAGATTGAAAGGTTGATTTGCTCACCGCTTCTATCGGCTGGGCGACAATCACATTCGCTAGACTATTGCTGGGGTTCTTTCAAAAAGACAACCCATCATCAACGTTGCATGAACCTGCAACTAAAGTCGGCGTTGCATGAACCGAGATGATTAAAGCAGCATATAGCGGTTCGATCGCGTGGTGAGGTATGGGGGCAACTCCTATGCCCATGCCCACACCAGGCCTATGCCCACACCAGGCCTATCCCCTATGCCCTATCCCCTATGCCAATTGAGCACCTCATGTTACTGAGAAAGGCTATACAATCCCACATTCGTCAGTCCGAAGGGGTTGGTAATTGGGGCGATAAAATTCGGGTCAGCCCTGTTAGTTTTCTCTTGATTCTAATTTACGGTTAATCAACTTACTCGTTTGCCGCAGTTCCCCCACCCCTGTTAAATAGGGTGTCAGGTGTCGTTCGACAAACTTCAACAAACGCGGATATCGGTAAGAACCCGAACGAGGCAGCCCAGAGAGGAAGTGGATTTTTGGAGATTTTGTTACTTTAGGCCTAGTTTTCAGTCACAAAGACGTGATATGGTTTTCTTAGGTTCTTTGTTACGTTATTTACAAATTAAGCATACTTGAGTTTAAAAATTTAAGTATAAAAAACGAAAAACTTAATAGAAAAACGCAGAACTTAATAGAAAAAACGCAGAACTTAATAGAAAAAACGCAAAACTTAATAGAAAAAACGCAAAACTTAATAGAAAAAACGCAAAACTGAAAAAGCAATGGGAATGATGGCGATCGCGATCGCCTCTGATTAAATACGCTTTATGGACGAAAATGCGATCGCATTTTTTTTGAGCTCAAATGCGATCGCATCACCAATCACCCAAAAAGGCTGTAATCTTAGACCACCGTTAAGAAATCAGCAGAGGTGAGGGTAGGGGTATTAATACCCGTCAGCGTTGCCAGGATTTCAGTGGTGCTGGTAACAATGATGTTGCTGCCAGAGAAGGACAGTTGACCAAAGGTTAAACCGCCGGACAGTCCAATCAAATCATTACCGTCAGAGAAATCAGTAATGGTATCAGTCCCTTCCCCGGCAGCAAAGGCAAATATATCGTTACCGTTGCCACCTGTGAGGAAATCACTGCCAAGACCACCATAAAGCAGGTCTTTGCCATTACCACCAGAGAGGTAATCATTACCGCCACCGCCTTTGAGAGTATCGTCGCCATTACCACCCGTCAGGGTATCGTTATCCGCGCCGCCATCCATCAGTCCATCGCCATATAAGATGTCGTTGCCATTCTCGCCAGAGAGGCTATCGTTACCTGCGCCGCCGTAGATGGTATCGTTGCCATTACCGCCGTTGATAATGTCGTTACCGATGGTGCCAACCAGGTAATCCGGAAAAATAGTGCCAAACAGGTTCAGACCGACAGCCACAGTCACTGTAGCAGTATCAGTCAGGCTACCATCGCTGAGGGTGTAGTTAAAGCTGGCATTACCAAAAAACAGAAGATTTGGGGTAAAGGAAACGAAATCATCTGCGGTATTGCTGGGTGTGCCGTTATTGTTCAGGACGGCGGAACCGTTGGTAGCACCGCTAACAGCAGTGATGCTGAGGGGGTCGCTGTCTGGATCGGTATCATTTGCCAGTAGGGTACTAACTGGGATGTTGACGGGAGTACCAAAGAATGTGGAAGCACTGTCATTAACAGCAACAGGGGGTTGGTTGCTTGCAGTAACGTTAATCGTGCCGTAGACATTATCGTTATTGGTGGGTGTCCCCGCATCGTTAGCCGCACTGTTGCCACTGAAGGTCGGATTATCTACAGCAGTAACGGTGGCTAGAACGGTGGGCATTCCCTGGTTATTGCCGTTGGTGTTGGTGGTGGACTGCATGATGAAGATTGCCCCACCCAAGCCTAGACCTGGGCTATTCCCCGTCCCACCTGTAGCCGTGTTGTTGGTAAAGCTGGTGTTGTTGAGGGTTAAAGAGCCACTACGAACGAAGATACCACCCCCCAATCCAGCACCACCGCCACCGCTGTTGTAGCCGCCTCCGCCACCACCGAAGCCGCCCTGTGCGAAGCTGCCGCCGCCGCCATAACCCCCCTGCCCTCCACCAAAGAAGGCGTAGGCGCCACCACCGCCGAAGCCGCCACTGCCGCCGCTGTTGCCGCTGTAGCCGTCGCCGCCGCCGCCACCGCCGAAGCCGCCGTAGCCGCCGATGTACCCGCCGCCGCCGCCACCGCCGAAGCCGCCGTTGCTGCTGCCGCCGTAGTTGCCATTGCCGCCATAAGCACCATTGTTGTCAGTGCTATCTGCAAACAGTCCGCCGCCGCCACCGCCGCCACCATTGCCAAACAGTCCGCCGCCACCGCTACTCAGTCCACTGACACCGCTACTACCGCCTTGTGCTGCGTTATTACTGAAGGCGACATCAGTTAGAGATACATTGCCATCATAGATGAATAAGCCGCCGCCCAGTCCAGCACCACCGCCGCCTTGTCCACTATCTCCGCCTTTAGCCCGTCCGTTGGTGATTGTCAGGTCAGAAATGCCAACTGTTCCCGACAGGATGAACAAGGGGCGCACGTCGCCGTTGTCGTTGATGCCGTTATTATTGGCATCGCCGCTGATGCTGTGGTTGTTGCCCACAATAGTGATGTTGCTGTCCACCAAGGTTTTCATTACCCCAGTGACACGGACATCGCTATTGATGGTAATGGTGTCATTTCCTGCTAGTTGGTTGGCTTGCAGAATTGCATAACTGAGAGTGCCTGAGGTTAAGCCAGTGCCGTCATCAGTAGTTTGGTTAACGGTGAAGTTTGTCATTTGATTTTTTTCCTGTTGTGTTGTTTGAGTGAGTGAAACTTTTGTCCCTTAACAAGGGAAACTAAGATTTAACCGTTGCCTCTATGGGCTGGGGAACAATCAAATTCGCCAAACTATTGCTAGTATTTGTCCAAAAAGACAACTGATTAAACTGCGTAAATAAATCTGGCGGTAAAATCGTTGGGCGCGGTTGCAACTCGACTTTGGAACGGACTGTGTGCAGCCCTTTCAGGTTGAGTCGGTTGTCAAATTCTGGTGCATCATATTGGACATTTTCAAAATCATGATTGAACGGTTCTTCCTCCAGAAATTGATAAATCAAATGCAAAACCTTATCCGGTTTTTGTGCGAGCAAGTCGTAGTCAACTAACAATAACCGCGAACTATATTCGCTATAAAAAGCCTCCTTGAGGGCGTTGTAAGCAAACCCTACTAACCTACTCCCCTGACTTAAGGTTTCAGTCCGGGTGTAAACAGTGGCGCGTTCGGTGGGGTTATTAAATAAGCGGGAAACATCAAAGGAATTTTTTCTGACTAACCGTTCGATACTGTCCATAATCCAAGCCACATTTCGCACGCAGCAAATTACTTTTGAGGTGGGAAATAGCTCTTGAATTAAAGACAACTTGCTACACCACAAACGATTAGTGTCAAAGATGACTTCTTTATCTGCTTGCGACTCGTAGAATGTTGAGAATATCGCTAAGGTCAATGCCCGTTTTTGCTCAGGGGTGATAAAAACGGAAAACTCATTGTCTTCGCTCATCGCTTCCAGCATTCGGCTCACCAGACTCCCGACAGGGCTAGACATACTGGCGTGAAACCGGGGGTTTTGTCGCAGTAAGGCTCCGAGTAAGGTAGAACCCGAACGAGGCAGCCCGGAGATAAAGTGGATTTTTGGAGATTTTATTCCTTTAGGCACAGTTTTCAGTCACAAAGACGTGATATAGTTGTATTAGGTCCTTTATTACGTTATTTAGAAATTAATTAATTATACTCGAGTTTAAAAATTTTAAGTATAAACAACGCAGAACTTAATATAAAAACGCAAAACTTAATAGAAATAAAACGCAAAACTGAAAAAGCAATGGGAACGATTGCGATCGCGATCGCCTCAAAGCGATAGCTATTGGGGTATAGCCGAGATACGTGCATTCCGACGACACGACGTAAATTTTTGTAACACAGTTGAATTTTCTGTGAAACTGTTTCAGTTTCGGGTTTTTTGGTCGCTGGATGGCCTTGTCGGGCTGCTCACTTGGCAAGCACTGTTAATTGCTGATTTTTTATTTTTTGCTACTTCCTAATTATGTTTTTCAGCTTCGGTGCAAATTACCAATTACCAATTATTAATTACCAATTATCAATTATCAGAAAAGATCGATCGCCCAAAAACTGTTAACTTTCCTTACAATTTCGACAGCCGTGTCGCGTCATGATGATACGATGCCGTAAAAATCCTTTGGATATGTTTATGGCAGAAGAACTCACTGGACAACCCCCTCTTTTCGGCGGCAGCACCGGCGGCTTGCTGACCAAGGCGCTAGTTGAAGAGAAGTACGCTATCACTTGGACTAGCCCCAAGGAACAGGTGTTTGAAATGCCTACTGGTGGCGCTGCGATTATGCGTCAAGGCGACAACTTGCTGTATCTGCCCCGGAAGGAGCAGTGCATCGCTTTGGGCGGTCAGCAACTGCGGGCTAAATTCAAAATCTCGAACTACAAAATTTACCGCGTGTTTCCCGACGGTGCAACTGAGTACCTGCATCCCAAGGATGGCGTGTTCCCTGAAAAGGTGAACGAAGGTCGTCCCTACAACGGTAAGATTGACCGCAATATTGGCAGCAATCCAAATCCGGCTAAGCTGAAGTTCAGCGGTAAGAAGACTTTCGATCCTTAGACTAGGACTGCACGGCTGAGCAAAACATAAGTAATATTCCCTGGAAGGCTCAGCTTGTAAACTTGTTTTTGCAGTAGTATTCGGGCGCGGGAGGCCGTCGGCTGCAGCGCCAGAATCCTACTGCAAACTTCAAATCTAATTAAAAGTTAATCGTTAAATTAAAAATGAATGTCGCAATCAGGCGAGCGCAGCCTTCTGATATCGATGTTTGCGCTCGCATTAATTATGAAGCTTTTAAAGATATTTCCGATCGCCATCAATTCCGTACAGATTTTCCGACGCTGGAGTTTTCAACAGAAATTATTGACCTTCTGATCGAAAATCCGTTGTTTTTTGGCATAGTAGCCGAGAGGGAGGGTGCGGTTGTCGGCTGCGGGTTTATGGACGAACGCAACCCGATTCGCGGTATCGGGCCTGTCACTGTCGATCGAACTTTTCAAGCCCGCGGCACGGGACGGGAAATCATGAAAGCTTTGCTGGAACGGGGACAGGAGGCTCGGGGCATCCGTTTGGTTCAGGAATCTTATAATATGGCTTCGCTGTCGCTGTACGCTTCTCTGGGTTTTGAGGTGAAGGAACCTTTCGTGTTAATGGAGGGGAAGTTTCGCAGCCAGCCTCCGTCTGGGTTTGAGGTGCGCCCGATGGCTAGTGAGGATGTTGGTGAATGTGCGGCTTTGTGCGCAAAACTCTGCAGGTGCGATCGAACTTCGGAGATTGAAGACGCCCTGAAAAACTATTCTCCCTTCGTTGCCTGCCAGCAAGGTCGGATTGTGGCTTATACTTGTGCGGTGTCTTCTTTTGGCCACAGTGTCGCCCAAACAGAAGCGGATATGCAGGCTTTGCTCTTGGGCGCTGCTGCGTACAGTTCAGAAGAATTGCTTTCTTTTCACTTGCCGCTGAGGTATGCAAGTTTGTTTCGCTGGTGCTTGCAAGAGGGGCTGCGCGCCATCAAGCCGATGGCGGTGATGGCAGTTGGCGAGTATCTGTCGCCGGAGGGATGTTGGTTTCCGTCTTTTGTTTATTGAGCACCAAGACGGTTAGGACGCTTTTAATCGCTGAAATCATTGCCAGGATTGCATTTTCCTTCTTCCTTCCTTCTTTCTTTATCCTTCTTTCTTTATCCTTCTTCCTTCTTCCTTCTTCCTTCTTCCTTCTTCCTTCTTCCTGACATCCGTTACATCCGTTACATCCGTTACATCCGTTACATCCGTTACACAATCCGTTGCCGAACTTCCTTCTTCCTTCTGATATATATGATATTTCCCGATTTCTCACAATTCTCGGAACTGGCGAAACAAGGCAATTTTGTGCCCGTGTATCAAGAATGGGTTGCTGATTTGGATACGCCAGTGTCTGCGTGGTATCGGGTTTGTGCGGGTCAACCTTACAGTTTTCTGCTGGAGTCGGTCGAAGGTGGGGAAAAACTTGGGCGTTATAGTTTGTTAGGGTGCGATCCGCTGTGGATTTTGGAGGCAAGGGGCGATCGCACAACTCAAGTTTACCGCGACGGTTCGCAAAAAGTGTTTGCGGGCGATCCGTTTGCGGCTTTAACTGAGTGTTTGCAGCCTTACAAACCGGTGAAATTACCGCAGTTACCGCCGGGAATTGGCGGGCTATTCGGTTTTTGGGGTTACGAGTTAATTAAGTGGATAGAACCGCGAGTTCCCGTGTATCCAGCCAGCGAGAATGATTTGCCGGATGGGTTGTGGATGCAGGTGGATAATTTGCTGATTTTCGACCAGGTAAAGCGGAAAATTTGGGCCGTCGCCTATGCGGATTTGCGCGAGGTTGGCGTTGATTTGGCCGAGGCTTATCAGCAAGCGTGCGATCGGGTTGGTAAGTTAGTTCAGAAGCTGCAATCGCCGCTTTCCCGGCAATCTACTCTCATAGAATGGACACCTCCCAATAACGGGCAAGATGCCCGTTCCACAACCGGAAATACAGAATTGGCTTACACTAGCAATATTACCCGTGAAAAGTATTGTGCCAATGTCTTAAAAGCTAAGGATTATATCAAAGCCGGAGATATTTTTCAAGTAGTTATTTCGCAGCGACTAGAGGCTGAATACAGTGGCGATCCTTTTGCACTTTACCGCTCTTTGCGTCTGATTAATCCTTCTCCGTACATGGCTTATTTTCATTTCGGAGATTGGCAGATTATCGGTTCGAGTCCCGAGATTATGGTGAAGGCGGAAAATACTGCTGATGGCAAAAAAATTGCAACTTTGCGACCGATTGCCGGCACTCGCCGCCGGGGTAAAACTCCCGAACAAGATGATGCTTTGGCTGCTGAATTGCTGCAAGATCCGAAGGAAATTGCGGAACACGTCATGTTAGTAGATTTGGGTAGGAACGATTTAGGCAGAGTTTGCCGAAACGGTACTGTAAAAGTTGACGAATTAATGGGCATTGAGCGTTATTCTCACGTCATGCACATTGTGAGCAATGTGGTGGGAGAATTGGCTGAGGATAAGACAGCTTGGGATTTGTTGAAAGCTGGTTTTCCTGCGGGTACGGTTAGCGGTGCTCCGAAGATTCGGGCGATGGAGATTGTGCACGAGTTGGAAGGTTGTCGCCGGGGGCCGTATTCTGGGGTTTACGGGTATTATGATTTTGAGGGACAATTGAATAGTGCGATCGCAATTCGGACTATGGTTGTTCGATCTCAAGAAGGCGATAAACATTCGGTTTCTGTGCAAGCAGGTGCTGGTTTGGTGGCTGATTCTAACCCGGATATGGAGTACGAAGAAACGCTCAATAAAGCCAGGGGAATGTTGGAGGCAATTCGCTGTTTGAAGTAGCGAGGCGAAGCCTCTGGATCTCTGTTAAGCTGTTGCGGCATTTAAATTGTATGTCAAAAAAAACCCAAGTCTTGTGGGGTGGGCGTCCCGCCCGCCCTGAATATACAATTTAAATGCGCGACAGCTTACCAGGCAGAGCCTGGTAACAAGAAAGAAGGAGGCGGTTGAAACCGCTGCTACACAAACTACTGTTGAACGAGGGAAATGTGAATTTTTATATAGTTGACGTGTTTGCGGAGTCAAAATATGCTGGCAATCAACTAGCTGTATTTTGCGGTGCGGGAGTTGCCGAACTATCTGAGGCCCAAATGCTGCTGATAGCGAGGGAAATCAATTATTCAGAAACTACGTTTATTCGATCGCCCGATCCGCGAGATGGCGGCTATGACGTGCGGATATTCACGCCCAAGAAGGAATTGCCCTTTGCCGGCCATCCGACTTTGGGCACTGCGTTTGTGTTGCAGCAAGAGATTATTCGCGAAAAGGTCGATCGAGTAATTCTCAATCTAGCCGTCGGTCAAATTCCAGTTACTTTTAATTATCACAATGAATCGGCAGATATTTTGTGGATGCGACAAAACCAGCCTAGTTTTGGTCAAGTTTTATCAGCCGAAAGTCTGGCAAATGTCCTGAATTTAGAACCAGATGAAATTGATGCAAACTTCCCAATTCAAGAAGTTTCTACGGGAGTACCCTTTATAATTGTCCCATTAAAAAATCTCGCCTCGCTCAAAAAAGCTCAAGTCAACTTAGATAAATATTTTGAGCTAGTTGATACAATGGAAGCGAAAGAAATTTTGATATTTTGCCCAGAAACCTACAGCGACCTTAATGATTTAAGCGTGCGAGTTTTTGCCCATTCATTAGGAATTCCAGAAGATCCGGCGACGGGCAGTGCTAACGGCTGTTTGGCTGGATATTTGGTAGAATATGCTTATTATGGGTCAGCAAAGATTGATGTCAGAGTTGAGCAGGGTTATGAAATCGATCGACCTTCTTTGCTGTTGTTACAAGCAGCCCAAAATGAAGGGAAAATAGAAGTTTTGGTGGGTGGTAAGGTGGTGATGGTTGCTAAGGGAGAATTTGTGTAGAATATTTAACAGAGAATTATTAACCGCAGATGCACGCAGATCTACCCAGATATGTACAGCTAGATTTAGATGCTTCTTTGGCGATCGAGATGTGACAATTTTGCTAATAGCGATCGCAGCACTTTGTCTGCTTCTGGCAGTCGCAGCGCGGGAAAACCAGCCATCTGCGGCCTGAAGCAATTCTGTCTGAGTTTAAACAAAGCGCTTTTTTCGGAAAATTTGCAATTGAGTGCGATCGATCTGAACGACTACTGGCCGTCGCTTGTTGAGGACGATCGCATTGTGTCTGTTTAGCAAAAGCCACTGAGCCAATATTGCCACAATCGCGCGCCTTTTGAGAAACTTGCCTTCAAAACGCGCCATTCGGACGATCGCCTCTTCGATTTTATAACAACAGTTGTTGCCTTTCTGGGAAATCACAAAAATCGTTCCCGGTATGTAATCGCCTCCATTTGCCCAGAAAGCATACCTTTCGCCTAAAGTAAAGTAGTGAAAAACATTGTTAGCGGTGGAAGTTTGAGCTAACTTTGCCGAAACGCCCAAAGAATTAAAAATTACAGTCGATCGAATATAATGCGGGTATTTTGCTGCTATTTGCTGAGCAACTTTGCCGCCCAAACTTTCTCCGATGACATCGGGCGGGTTCCCGCTGTGAAATTGCTGCTTTATCCAATCAATAGCACCCCCTATTTGCGCCGATTTTAACTGGCGTTCTAGTTTTGCCACAAATACATCGGGCGTATCTTCCAAAACGCGATCGAAAGGATACCAAGAACCGTATCCGCGAATCACGATAACAGGCGGATTATTGCCAGAAATCGGAACGCGACTTTCAGCATAAAAACCCGTGCGAGAGTCTTCAAACACTTCTGTTATGATATAATTTCCCTCAATAACTTGGCCTGACTCGTGCCGAATGTAAATTGAAGGATTATGGGGTTTAAAAGTATCGTGCAGTTGGGGTTTGGCAAACTTTTCGTAGAGGGAATCTAGCAAGTGCCTTCCCGTCTGGCGATCGACAAAATCGAACTCTGTTCCTTTCATTATCTGGTAGTCGCCGGTTTTACCAACAATATTTAATAAGTATAAAAAATCTACATAAACCCGCCACCGCCTAATTCATCTGCGTTTATCTGTGTTAATCTGCCCTCATCTGCGGTGAAAAAAAGAGAAGGTATTAACCGCAGATGACAATGGATTGACGCCGATGCACGCAGAAGTCGAGAATAGAGTGAGAGGGCGGGTTTTAGAGATTGTCAATTATTGGCACATATTGTCGGTGAAACCCGCCCCTACCAAATCACTTTTACAAAACTCGCAACGTGCTAGCAATACTATCGACTGCTTCCATCGCGCGAATTTCATCGAGTGCTTGTTGAAAATTACCTTCCCTAACATCGTGAGTCACGACGACAATTTCTGCTAAATCGCCGTGAATTCCCGTCTGCACAACTGATTCCAAACTAACTTTGTGGTTGCCGAAACAAGTGCCGAGTTGGCCAATTACCCCCGGAGTATCGCCCGTCAGAAAACGAGCGTAAAAGCGAGTAACAAGTTCCTGCATCGGAGCAATTTTGCAGTAGTGTTGGTGACTGCAACTCAGCAAAGGATGGGGAACCGGAACAGTTTCGGTTTTCAGGATAGCCGCCACATTCATAATGTCGGATACTACGGCGCTAGCTGTGGGGCCCGCACCGGCGCCGCGCCCGTACAGCATCAATTGCCCGATCGGCTCTCCTTCGACTAAAATAGCATTGTAAACCCCGTTAACACTCGCCAGCGGATGAGTTTTCGGCACAAAACTAGGATGCACTCGAATTGACAGCAGTTCGCTTTCTCCCTCCGCTTGCTTGCCATTGTAGCGGGAGGTTTCTTGAGCAATAGCCAACAATTTAATCACAAATCCCAGCTTGTCGGCGTAGTCAATATCAGCCGCACTAACTTTTCTGATACCTTCGCAATGAACATCTGCTAATTTGATGCGTCCGCCAAAAGCTAGCGAGGCTAAAATAGCAATTTTATCGGCCGCATCTAATCCATCTACATCTGCTGTGGGGTCAGCTTCAGCATAACCTAATTGCTGGGCGTCGGCGAGCACTTCGGCAAAGTCTGCGCCTTCTGTTTGCATCCGCGTCAGGATGTAATTAGTTGTGCCGTTGACGATGCCGGTCACAGTTTGAATGCGGTTTGCACCTAAGGATTGTTTCAGGCTTTGAATGACTGGAATGCCGCCGCCGACAGCAGCTTCTAGCATTACGTAAACGCCTTTTTTGTTGGCGGCCTCGAAGATTTCATTACCGTAGCGGGCGATAACTGCTTTGTTGGCAGTGACGACGTGCTTGCCGCTGGCAATAGCTTGCAGAATCAGCGATCGCGCCGGTTCCAATCCGCCAATCAGTTCTACTACAATATCAATTTCCGGGTCAGTTGCGATCGCTTCTAGGTCAGTTGTCAGCACATTTTCTGGCAATTGTAAAGACCGAGTTCGAGAAATATCGCGCACTCCCACCCGATAGATTTCCAATTCTTGCAACAGCGGATGGCGGCCGTCTGGGGAGAGCAAAATCTCTGCTGTTCCCGCCCCAACTGTACCCAAACCTAACAAACCAATTTTGAAAGCCACGACTTTGACCCGTAGAAACTCAATTAAGCCACAACCATTGTAGGCTATTGGCGTACCGGAGCAATCAAAATAGTATTGTAGGGTGCCCAGTAATTGTAGGGGCTTGTGGGCGCACCTTACGAAACATCTTCAAGTGTAATTCTAGGGTTCGCAGGGGGTACATTACCAATAAAAATCTATTTTGGCCCTATGATATCGTTTCCGGCTGCATCAGAATGATAAATTATAGGGCAATTCATGAATGATTGTTACAAGTCGCCACCTATCTCGGCGCAATTTTCAGTTGTTCGATTCACAGTCAACAGTCAACAGTCAACAGTCAACATCATAAGGAGTGCAACCGGAATTGATATGAATTACTAAAAATTATTGCCATAAAAACAATTGTAGGGCGAGCAAAGCCCCCCCTACAAATCAGATTAAATCAGGTAACACATTAATAAGTTTCAACGTGCCAACGGTGGTCTTTCTTCAACTGTTTCTGATAGGCAGCCCAGTCAACGCCGTACTTGCCAGCCGCAGCCGACATTCCCTCATCAATTCCGCCTTCCATACCCTTCAAACCGCAGATATAAGTGTGAGTATTCGGCTTTTGAACCAATTCCCACAATTGGTCTGCGTTCTCTTGAATCCGGTTTTGAATGTACATCTTGCCGCCCTCAGCATTCTTTTGCTCGCGGCTGATGGCATAAGTCAAGCGGAAATTATCGGGGAACTCGCGCTGCAATTGTTCCAACTCTTCCTTATAAAGAATGTTGGGAGTGTAAGCAACTCCAAAGAACAACCAAGCTAAACCTTTGAACTTGTAATCCGGATTGTTTTCCTTGAACATCCGCCACAAATAAGCCCGGAAAGGAGCAATACCCGTACCGGTACCCATCATAATCACCGTGGCTTCCTCGTCATCGGGCAACAGCATTTCCTTGCCTACGGGGCCGGTGATTTTGACATCATCTCCAGGTTGCAAACCGGTGAGAAAAGTCGAACAAACACCAAAGACTTTTTCACCGGTTTGTGGGCTTTTGTACTCTAGGCGGCGGACGCACAGAGAGACTGTTTTGTCGTCTAGATCGTCTCCGTGACGGGTGGAGGCGATCGAATACAGCCGAATTTTGTGAGGTTTGCCGTTTTTATCGGTCCCATCGGGAATAATCCCGATACTTTGACCTTCGAGATAGTGCAAATTGCCTCCAGAGATGTCAAATTTGACGTGACGGACTGTACCCTCGCCGCCTTCTCTGACCAATTCTTCTGTAGAAATGCACTTACCAATATAGGGATTGGCCGGCTTGTAGAGGTTAACAGGAACCTGAACTTTTTCCTTGGCTTGAGTCATGGGCTTAGTTTTTTCTCCAGATTTCTGACTCTGTAGCCCTGCTTCTGGTGCGACTTTGCCATTTGTTTCGGGAGCGCTGTTTGAGGGGCGGATGCTGACTATTTTGCCACCCATGCGAGCAATTCTGCGCATTTCCTGATTCATGCGATCGTAGGGCACGGAGATAAATACGCTGCCGCTACGGCGAATCGGGTTACTTGTTTGGTCAGTTGCTTCGCTCTGACGCATACCCTCCACTTCGTAAACAAAGATGCGGCTGCCTGATTCTGAGTAGACCGCTCCACCAGATGAGCTTGGGCTGTACATTTGTTGATTTTCCTTCACGATACAGAGTTATAAAGAAAGAGAATGTGACGTTAGACTCAATTTACTTTTTTCTTAAGGCCATCGGGAGTAATTGGCCGCGCCAATTTCTGGGCCTCGCCACGCCGTCGGTAGTGTTGAAGTTGCGATCGCTCGCGTATCCAATCCCTACTAGCCGAACGCCGCGCTCACCGAGCCCGTCAGGCGTTCGGCTGTTGACCTATAGCTATTGTTGTCTGCGTACTGCCAATATTTTACCCGATCGGGGGATCTGCCCCGATAAGTCGTTCTGATTTGGGGAGCGCCCCACCAGAGAAAGGAAGATTCGAGCAGTTAATCAGGTTGAGCTTGTAGGGGGCGGATGCATTCTGGTAAGATTAACCACTAAAGTTAGCATTAATTACTTGCGTTGAAGATTGCTTGGGTCTTCCCGGGCAGGCAGTCAACAGACTGCTGTATGCTGGTGAGAACTCGATCCTCTCGGGGTAGCAAAGCCGCACAAAGCCTGCTTGTCGCTATCTGGGGGCTGAAATTTTGTGGAATCTAGACTTGAGTTAGTTAGTAAACAGTGATTTTGTTAGAGGGAAACTATGACCAGTAAGCCGGATCGCGTGGTTTTAATTGGCGTTGCCGGAGACTCCGGATGCGGAAAATCTACTTTTTTGCGCCGATTGACAGATTTGTTCGGGGAAGATTTCGTTACAGTCATCTGCCTTGACGACTATCATTGTCTCGATCGCAAGCAGCGCAAGGAAACAGGGATTACAGCCCTTGACCCCAGAGCGAACAATTTTGACCTGATGGCCGAGCAAATGAAGGCGCTCAAAGAAGGTCACGCGATCGACAAGCCGATTTACAACCACGAAACCGGTCTGCTCGATCCTCCTGAGCGGGTAGAGCCGAATCACGTGATTGTGATTGAAGGGCTGCATCCCCTTTACGACGAGCGAGTTCGATCGCTCATCGACTTCAGCGTCTACCTCGACATCAGCGACGAGGTAAAAATTGCTTGGAAAATCCAGCGCGACATGGCGGAACGGGGTCACCGTTACGAAGACGTGCTGTTTGCGATCAATGCTCGCAAACCCGATTTTACCGCCTACATTGACCCGCAAAAGCAATATGCTGATGTGGTAATTCAAGTGTTGCCGACCAACTTGATCAAAGATGACAAAGAGCGGAAGGTTCTGCGCGTGCAGATGATCCAGCGCGAAGGCGTCGCCAATTTTGAGCCTGCGTATTTGTTTGACGAAGGTTCAACAATTAACTGGGTTCCTTGCGGCCGCAAGCTGACTTGTTCCTATCCCGGAATTAAGATGTACTACGGGCCTGACGCTTTCTACGGTCACGAAGTCTCGATTTTGGAAGTAGATGGTCAATTCGAGAATCTCGAAGAAGTTATTTACATCGAAAGCCATTTGAGCAAGATTTCTACTAAGTATGAAGGCGAGTTAACTCACCTGTTGCTCCAGCACCGCGAATATCCTGGTTCCAACAATGGAACTGGTTTGTTCCAAGTGTTAGTCGGATTGAAGATGCGGGCGACTTACGAGAAGTTGACTGCGAAGGAAGCGAAAGTGGCTGTTAGTGTTTAGAATCCTGACATGAAAGATTTGAGAGGCGCGATCGCGCCTCTTTTTTTGTGGGAAAATGAACCGCAGAGGGCGCAGAGGGCGCAGAGAAGAGTTAGGGGGGGGTGTTTGGAAGTAGAGAGGTTAAGAAGGTTTTTCCGGCTTCATGGAGGTCGCTATCTAGGGAAAAAGTTAGACTGCGAACTCGGATATCGCCAATTTGTTGGTCTTTGGACGCTTTGAGAGTTTGAGGGTAGATGAGAATTGCATTTTTACAGTTTAGTAGCGTTGCGTAGGTAACTACTTGATTACGATCCGTATTGTCTACTTTATCGGGAGCTTTGTATTTTGTATCGAGGACGTACAGGATTTCATTTGTTTCAATATCGCGTATAATTAAGTCAATCTCATCGAAATAATTTTTGTCATGTTTAACTAGGTATTTTGGCTCGACATTAAAGCGTTTTGGTGTATTTGCTTTGAGCCATTCAGCAACAAATTGTTCATATAACTTAGCCATGTCTATCAGAAAAGGGAGCATTTCGCGATCGCCACTTTCGTGACCGGGCCCTGTGTTATCTAAAAAAAATCGACATAAGGCGTGTAAAAGTTGATAATCTTGATTCAAACGGTGATAATTTCTATCAATACAAGCTTCTGATTTAAAATGTTTTAATGTAACAAATCCTTGGAGTGCGTGAAAGGCTTTTCGCACAGTGGATGAAACAGATTCACGGCAGAAACCGCTGCGGCCAATGATGAAGAGTGTCCAAGCGAGTATTTGATTGTCTTCGATATCGCCTGTTTGTTCGTTATAGTGGCATTTTAGTTTAACATCCCAAGGTTTTTGCAGGGCTGACCGCAAATCGACGCGGCCGCGAATGTAGGCAAGTCTTTCGGTTTTGGATAAGTAATCGCGATATAATCCTTTGCGACAGCGTTCTAGAATTTTTTGGGCAAGAATGTTAGCTAATCTCTCGTAAGTTTCTTGTAAAGATTGGCACTGAATGGAGCCTTGGGGAAATTGTATCTTCAGGTTGTAGGCATAGTCAAGCATTCCGAAGAGGTTGTTTATGGGAACCTTTGGGCGGATGGCGATGTGAAATTCTGGAGTGATGGGAATGTTGCCAACTCTGCCTTTAGATTTTAAGCGCCATTGATATTTTGTTTTAAAGTTGGGAAATTCTATATCTATTTCCTTGGCATAATTCTGGTATATTTTTTGTCCTACTGATTCGGGGATTGAGTCTTGTTCAAAAGTTGCTAATTGATATTCTGTAAGTTCGATAAGTCGGCTGGATTCTGGTTTCATAATTGTGGTGGATGCGGTAACGCCACGGTATCGGCGTTAATGACGGCGTTAGATTGTCAATAGCTCAATTTTGTCTTGATATTATCCCAGAGAAAGTGATTCATTTTTGCCGGGTCATTAAAGAAGTCTTCTTCGAGGTATGGCTCAATTTCCATTTGCCAAATGTCTTTTATAATATCTTCATTTAATGGGTTGGTCAAAAAGAAAGAGATGCCTAGTTCATAGTGTTTGTTTTTAATTTCCTCATTATTGAGTTTTTTTAGAAGACTAATTAATTTTTCAACTGGAAAACCTGTTTCCTCTCTCTGGTGATACTGTCGCAGGACTTCATAATTAGGATAAACGGGAATGAATGCGAAGCGGCGGCGGAGTGCGTTATCGACTAAGGCAATAGAACGGTCTGCTGTGTTCATTGTGCCAATAATGCGGACATTTGTAGGGATTCTAAATAGTTTACCGCTGGCTAGTGTAATAAAGCGTGCTGTGTCTTGTCGGTCATCTAGGAGATACATTAATTCGCCAAAGACTTGAGAGAGATTTGCACGATTAATTTCATCAATAATGAGAACGCAAGTGTCTTCACGGGCTTCGGCTTTTTCGCAGAATTCTAGGAATCTACCGGGAACTATTGAGTAGGTGAATTGTCCGTTTTGAGTTATTGGACGGAGGCCTTCGATAAAGTCTTCGTAGGTGTAGGCGGGGTGAAATTGGATTATGTCTGAGAAACCGTCACCGCCGCCGATTAAGTGTTTGGCTAGTTTTTCGGCTATGAAGGTTTTTCCGGTTCCGGGTGGGCCTTGGATGATAGTTTGACCTTTGCGGTTAATGGTGTGTATCCATTGGGTTAGTTGGGTTGTTTGAAAACCAGTCATTTCGGAAATTTCTTCTAGTTGATACACTGGATTAAATTCATTTTGGAATACTAACACCTCATACACAGCGAAAAGAGTTAATCTATCAGGATTGTCGCAAGAAGAGATTAACAATAATGGAAATAATTTTTTAAAGGCTTGTGCTATTTTGTGAATTAACTGCTTGGCAGAATAGCCTAGTAACTCTTCTGATTTCTCAAGTGATACGCCGACGAAAATATTATCATAAGAAACCATTCCCGATTCTATTGAATCGATATCAATCTCTTTCAAAATACTTTCTAATAGTTCATAGATAGAGTTGTTAGCTTTGATTGTGCGCTCAAACTCCTCCCAACCATTATAATAATCACTTTCCCCTGCATATTTTAAACGACACTGATGCTTCTTAGGCAGGTTATAATGTTTAAAATAATTGATTAAAACAAGATTATTTTTATCAAAACTTTTGTAGTTTGTTACCATCTGCTCAAAAAATTCATGTGCTGCACAAAAACCAAAAATTAATCGGGATTCTTTAAGGAGTAATATTAACTTAGAACTGTTATCGCTATCGTGAAAACACAAGCTTACACCGTAAGCTGGTGATTGCTCATATTTTGTTTCAATGTCAAAAGCCCAGATATCATACTTTATATTTAGATATTCTTTCATAAAATCAGGCAACTGCTCTTCTACCTGGCTGAAAATATACTTTAATGGCTCTTCTACATATTTTAAGTAATTTTTTTTGTGTGCCAGGTAAAAATCTGGGCTTTTGCCTGCATAAAATAGTGCCAATAGGTCAAATGTTTTTACTGAAAAAGGACATTCAGGATGTACAAAAAATTTTTCCATTTTTTCTGTATGTTTAAGGTGACTCAATTGTTGTTCTTAAATTATTGTAGCCGATCGCCCTTTCCGACACCAGACATCTGAGATACGATCGCACCCACCATCCTTACCCTCATCAATAGCCCTCCCAAACCAGTAACACAGGCAAAACCGCTAACAACTGTTCCCGGAAAATTTAAACTTGCGCCGAGTGACTCATATTTACCAAATAGTGTCTATACTAGATAATTGAATCCGGCGATCGCGACTAATAACGGGTACATTAAGATACAAAGCAGTAGCAGCAATAATGCGATCGGGCAAATCGGGAATTTGCGATCGGTCAATCGATTTTAGATTTTAGATTTTAGATTAAAGAATTGAAGCATTGACCCCACGGATAAATTCGGGGGGCAAGTTTCATCGGATACAGGTTTTTTATTTCTGGACGGATGAATCCGGGGGCTTGAATCCTGGATGCTTTCGGTCAACTTGCCTTATAGTCAGAGCTATATTGCGATCGAAAGGAATTTCAACCAATAAGGCATCATCGCTCTCAACTTCTCTCAATAATAGATCGAGAGTAGTTGAATTAATCCGCCCTCACTCGCTCAGATAGACAATTTCTGCTAATGTAATTGATGAAAAAGCCACCTGATTTCCCTCGGCAGCTATCTGTTCTATTGTCGTTCTAGCAGTCACCTAAAGTCGTGAACCGGCAAAGATATACCAGATAACAGCATGAGTATCAACTACAGTACGCAGCATTAGAAATCCTCCCTTGGGAAATTCGCCCATTCTTCGCTGCGAACTTCATCTATATCAGCCGTAGAAGGTGCAATTCCCAAGTCAGCACATAAACCCCACAATGATTTGCGGGGAACGGGCCGAACAACTAATTCTCGTTCTATTTCAGGAACAATCCACTTAATCAATCGTAACTTTTCGGCTAGAGACAAGTGCTTGACAAGATTTAAAACCGCCTCAAAAGTCATGTTTTTTATGTTTAAATTGGTGATATAGCAATCCTAAATCATTTGTGAATTTCTTACTCCCTCCCCTTAGCAAGGGGAGGGCTGGGGTGGGGTAAAAAATTTATGACTCATTTAGGATTGCTATAGATGTAATTGTAGCATTTTGGCTGCCAAGGACAGCATCACCAGGTTTGGATTGAGAAGATTCGTTTACCACAGTTCCCGGAAAAGTTAAACTTGTGTCGAAATTATCTAAACGTGCTATATTCAACTCCGTAAACCCTGAACTGCCTTTTCAGGTATTGCAAATTTATCCACGAGTCAACTGAATGCTCTCTACTTTCAAAAAATTAGCTTCAATTGCAATCATCTTTGCCGCCCTAGAACTTTTACTTAATTATCCGACTTTCAGAGAAATAGAAAATTATATCGCAAATAGAAACCCAGCAAGTGCCACCTTAGACAATGGAACTCTGCACCAAAAATCCAGCAGCCGGTCTGCGGTATCTCGCAAAAAATCACCGGCGCAAAATTTCGATGTAGTAGTGTATGGCGATGAAGTACCGGGGATATGTGCGGCGATATGGGCTAAGAAAACTTTAGGCCCAAAGGGCAAAGTTGCGATCGTGCGATCGAACTACGCAAGTGCTCCTTTGGGTGGCTTACTCACCCGCGGCGGTTTAGCTTACATAGATTTAGATAAAATCCCCGATTGGTACCGCCAACCCTACGCCCAATGTTTTAAGGAATTCTTAGATAAAGCGAATGCGCCGGAATCTTGCTTAGACCCAAAACAGGCAGATCGAGCTCTCAAACAGATGCTTTCAGCAGCCCAAGTCAAAGTTATTTCCAACTCAACTCTTACTCCCTACGTCGTAGATAAAAAAATCGAATATGCTGAAGTAACCGGCAGCAATATAATAATTAAAGCCAACTCCTTTATTGACGTAACTCAAGACGCAGAATTGGCAAGAAAAGCAGGGTTATCTTATTATACAGGATATGAATCTCAAAATATAAAATCAAAAAATGAAACTTTAGCTGTATCTGTAGTTCCGATAATTACGGGTATAACGATGCCGGAATTGCGCAGAATAGAAGATGAAATTCTCTACAGCACCCCATTGGTAAAAAAGATTCAAGAAACCATTACAAAATCTAAAGATCCTGCCAGTACAAAATTCTGGATGAGGAATTTCTGGAGTACGATTTATCAGTCATATACAGACGGCTACGACATCAGAAGCGCAGCTATAGGAGCAGCGTATCACATAGACAGAAATCTGCCCTTCAGTCAAAATAAAGGATTCTTTTTTGATAAAGGCAATGTCTGCGTTTATAACAAAAATGTGCTGTCGTGGAACGGGTTTCTGTTTAAATACCAAGTTGACAAAATAATGGAGATGGAAGCTAACGGCAGAAAACCAACTCCTGAGATGATTAAAGAAATGTCATATCTCCAACACTGGCTACAAAAGAAATCCGGTAAAGATGTGAGAGTATTTATTCCGGACGAGATTTATATCAGGCACACTTTGAACGTTCGCGATGTGGTAGCTCCGCTGACGGGGCAGGAGATTATTAAAGGGGGAACAGCAGCGTCCAAGTCGATCGGCAGTTTTTCCTACGATTTCGACTTGCGGGGCGGAGTCAAGCATTTATCGGCGAGAATTCCGCCGCTGCCAGTGTATAATTTCGGGATAGAAAGCGCTTTGGCTAGCAAAGTGAATAATTTAGCCATTGTCGGGCGATCGTCCGGTTATGTCGGTATGGCTGTATCCGTCGGGCGAATTGCGACGGTGAATATTTATCAAGGACAAGGTGTGGGCGTGGCCGCTGGTTTGGCTAGCAAGTTCGGCGTGCCGCTGAATTCGATTACTTCGAGTGAAACGAAACAAACTCTGGAGACTTTAACGGGGAAAACAACGTATTTGTCGGGGAGAGATACGAGTTATGGGGTGGATTATAAGGAGGTGAAGTAATCGACATATAGCAGTCGCCCGTGTTGCTAAACTATGTTAAACCCGGCATACAAACTAGAAATTTTTGTTTAAGTTTGAGAACAAAAAACGCAATTCCTGGAGTTTGATAACTGTTATTCATTGCGATTCTTAATTATTGCAATTTGTTTTACCAGTAGGACTAAGGCAAAAAGAAAATCGGTTTCTCTGCAAAATCGTGGCTTTCTCCCAGAGAAGGCAGGTTTTGGATTAGGAATTTCTGTCAAATAAGATATTAAAAGGATTTAACCACTGAAGATGTCGAAACCTCATATTCGACGGCGCAAGATTCCCCAACTCTTAGATATCCTCTCGATCTTCGCTCTGCTGCTGCTCGTATTCTGTAATAATGTTCTGAATATCCTCTGCTGCAATATCGACTTGTTCGGATTTGGTGTAAAGGGTCAGCAAAATGATTCCCGTTGCTGTTTGGACGTAGTAAATTAAACGGTATCCACCACTTTTACCTTTTTGAGTGTCGCTATTTCGGACTCTCAACTTGAAGACTGCATAACCCACTCCAGCAATTCGATCTCCTGGCAGTTCTCCCCGTGTGAGTTGTTCGATAATGGGTTGAATATCATTGCGAATGCTGCGGTATTTTTTTGCAAGAGTGCGTAAATTGCGATTGAAGGTTGGTGAAACTATAACTTGAATTAAGGGCAAGTCAGTCATTTTCAATTCCTTCCCACATTTGAGCAACCGAAATGGTTTGCCCAGTCATGGCTTCGTGCCAAGCTTGCCGAAAATCTTGTATAAGCGCTGCTTTAGATTGGCCCTCTCCGTCAATTTCTGAGGGTTCTGGAATACTAAAAGAATTAGCAGGAGGCATCTCTTGGATTTCTGCTGAGAAAACCTCTGGCAGATTATTTTGCGAAATGATTACCCCCTGACGTTGCTTTTTGCTTAGAAACTCTATAAAACTCGCAACTAATGCCAGATGTTCTGGAGAAAGTCGATCGAGCCATCGATCGATTTGATGTCGAAGTGCTGCTACATTCATAATCCCATCAAACCTTTTAATTTTACCTTGATTTTAACGTAAACCCGCCCCGCCTTGAATATCGCTCTTCCCTCTGCCTCTGCGCCCTCTGCGGTTCAAACCTCTTCTCTTCCCTCTCCTGTGGCACAATCTTAATATAAAACCTGCACCCTCTCGCCAATGACCGCAAACCTACCACCCCAATACGACCCCCAAGCCACCGAAGCCAAGTGGCAAAAATACTGGGAAGACAACCAAACCTTCAAAGCTGACCCCGAAAAAGGCGGCGAACCTTACTGCGTAGTTATCCCGCCACCCAACGTCACCGGCAGCCTCCACATGGGACACGCTTTTGAAGAGACGCTGATTGATGTCCTCGTCCGCTATCACCGCATGACTGGACGCAATACCCTGTGGTTGCCCGGAACGGATCATGCTAGCATCGCAGTTCAAACTATTCTCGAAAAGCAACTCAAAGCAGAAGGCAAAACTCGCCACGATTTAGGCCGAGAAAAATTCTTGGAACGGGCCTGGGAGTGGAAAGCTGAATCGGGCAATACTATTACTAATCAATTGCGCAGTTTGGGCGTGTCTGTCGATTGGTCGCGCGAACGCTTTACGATGGATGAAGGCTTATCCGCTGCGGTTTTAGAAGCGTTTGTCCGGCTGTACGATGAGGGGCTGATTTATCGCGGCAATTACCTGGTGAATTGGTGTCCGGCGAGTCAGTCTGCTGTGTCGGATTTGGAGGTTGACCAGCAGGAAGTTGACGGCCATTTATGGCATTTCCGCTATCCTTTGACGGACGGTTCTGGTTATTTGGAGGTGGCGACGACTCGGCCGGAAACGATGCTGGGTGATACTGGGGTGGCGGTAAATCCACAGGACGATCGCTACAAACATCTTATCGGTAAAACTGTGACTTTGCCGATCGTCAATCGCGAAATCCCCATCATTGCTGATGAGTTTGTCGATCCGACTTTCGGAACTGGTTGTGTCAAGGTGACTCCCGCCCACGATCCGAATGACTTCGAGATGGGCAAGCGTCACAACTTGCCGTTTATTAACATTATGAATAAGGACGGCACTTTAAATGAAAATGCCGGAGAGTTCCAGGGACAAGACCGATTTGTTGCCCGAAAAAATGTGGTGCAGCGCTTAGAAATTGACGGGGTTTTGGTTAAAATAGAAGATTATAAGCATACAGTTCCCTACAGCGAACGAGGCAAGGTTCCGGTCGAACCTTTGATATCTACGCAATGGTTTGTGAAGATAGATCCTCTTTCTCAACGCGCTTTAGAAGCATTAGATAAAAGTAACTCACCAGTCTTTGTTCCTGACAGATGGACAAAGGTTTATCGGGATTGGTTGGTGAAGCTGAAGGATTGGTGTATCTCCCGACAATTGTGGTGGGGACACCAAATTCCTGCTTGGTATGCTGTTAGCGAAACCCTAGGAGAAATTACTGACACGACGCCTTTTGTGGTGGCGAAAACAGAAGCTGAAGCTAGGGAAAAAGCAACGGCTAAATTTGGTAATGACGTGCAGTTAGCAAGAGACCCAGATGTACTGGATACTTGGTTTTCGTCTGGGTTGTGGCCTTTCTCAACTTTGGGATGGCCTGACGAAACTAAAGATTTGGAGTTTTACTATCCGACAACTACTTTGGTTACAGGTTTTGATATCATCTTTTTCTGGGTTGCTAGAATGACGATGATGGCCGGACATTTTACTGAAAAGATGCCTTTTGATACTGTTTACATTCACGGTTTGGTGTTGGATGAAAACGGTCAAAAAATGTCTAAGAGTAAAAATAACGGTATCGACCCGCTGCTGTTGATTGGCAAGTACGGTACTGATGCTTTGCGCTACACTTTGGTTAAGGAAGTGGTTGGGGCCGGTCAAAATATTCGCATGGAGTACGATCGCAAAACTGATGAATCGAAATCGGTGGAAGCTTCGCGGAATTTCACGAATAAGTTGTGGAATGCGGCTAGGTTTGTGATGATGAATTTGGAGGGACAGACGCCGCAGCAGTTGGGAATTCCTCACCCCCCCCAACCCGCCCTTACCGAGGGAGGGAGAGAAGAAGGGTTGGAATTGTGCGATCGCTGGATTCTTTCTCGCTATTATCAAGTTGTGCAACAAAGCCGCAATTGTTTGGAAAGTTACGGTTTGGGGGAAGCGGCGAAGGGACTTTATGAGTTTATTTGGGGGGATTTCTGTGACTGGTATATTGAGTTAGTCAAGTCTCGCTTGCAACAGGATGCTGAACCAAATTCTAAGAAAGTGGCACAGCAAACTTTTGCTTTTGTGTTGGAAGGGATTCTGAAACTGCTGCATCCTTTTATGCCGCACATTACTGAGGAGATTTGGCACACTCTGACTCAAACAGGTGATGGTGAATGTTTGGCTTTGCAAGCTTATCCTGAAGCGGATATCTCGCTAATTGATGCTGATTTGGAACAGCAGTTTGAGTTGTTGTTCGGTACAATTCGCACTATTCGCAATTTGCGGGCTGATTCTGATATCAAACCCAGTGTGAAGGTGACGGCGATTTTGCAAAGCGAAAGCGAGAAAGAACGCCAAATAATCTCAGATGGAGGTGTTTACATTCAGGATTTGGCAAAAGTCGAAAATCTGACAGTTACTGCTAGTTTGGATGCAGATTTGGGACAGACAATTGCTGGGGTTGTCGGTACTGTGCAAGTATTGATTCCTCTGGCTGGGGTGGTCGATTTGGCGGCTTTGCGTGCTAAATTAGAAAAAAAGTTGAGCAAGGTGGAAGCTGAAATTAAGCATACTGCGGCGCGTTTGACTAATCAGAAGTTTGTGGATAAGGCTACTCCTGATGTGGTTCAGGGGGCGAGGGATGCTTTGGCGGAAGCCCAAAAACAGGCGGAGATTTTGCGCGATCGGCTAAAGGTGTTTTAAGAGTTGACTGGTGACTGTTGACAGTTGACGGTTTTTAGTCAAGTTGTAGGGTGCGTGAGGGCGAAAAATCTTGGAATCTCAATGAAAATATTGACTCTCACCCACCGCTGGCGCGGCTAAAGTGGCCGGGGCGGGTTTACGAGATAGTTAGTTTCAGGCATAGATTGTTTGTAAAACCCGCCCCTACGAGATCGCAAATCCTACAACAAATAACCCATCACCAATTACTAATTACCCTCATGTTATATTTAGCAGAAGTACAAAATCAGGAAATTTTAGGCGAGATAAGTCTGCAATTGCTGGCTTGCCAGACTTCTGATGATACTTGGGCTATTCTTACTGAAGAAAGTTTCTTGACATTACCGAAAGATTTTGCTCAAAATCCAATTAACTCTGCAACTAATGTTTTAAATGAAGGGATGCTAGTATTAGCAGATATTGGGGAAAATAGCAAGGTTTTGCATATTCAAGCAGCTACAAACTGGGTGCTAGAATTAGTTGAGAAATATTTAACAACAGGTTTTACTCCCGATTTTTTGCAGCAAGAAGCCCAAAAAGCAGAAGGGTGGAGGCAATCTCTCACTTTGCAGAGTCAAGAATTGTCTCGCCGCTTGATTGAAGTTGAAGCCCGCCGGGAACAAATTCAAAACTTAGAAGCAAAACTCCAGCAGGAAAAGCAATTGCTTGAAAGTTCGATCGCCCAATCGAAAATTGGGCCCGCTACTCCACAAATTTGACTTAAATTAACACAACACAGCTAGGGACACGGTAATGCCGTGTCCCTACAAACCTAATATGCACTTTGCTGGACATCATATAATTTGTAACTTGACAAATACCCCTTACCCCTTGCCGAATCGCCAGCAATACGGGCTGCGACTAAAGAACTTTTGACTTCAGCCAAGCGGCGGGGAGACACAGCAGTTTCTGAGAATTGCTAACGTAAGCCCGCTTCTGGAAAACATCGTACTGATTGCGTTCGATCGCATTTAAGATTCTGCTGTACAGCATAGTAGCCGCCCAAACAGTCCAGCGGATATCGGGACTGAGCACTTTAATTCCGGGCTCGGCGCTGGCGTATAATTTGCGAGCTCGCTGAATTTGAAACCGCATCAATTCCCGCCAGCGGTTGTCAATTACACCGTTGAATAAATCTTCTTCAGTGTAGTTAAACAAGGCTAAGTCTTCTAAGGGAATGTAAATGCGGCCGCGGCGGGCGTCTTCTCCGACATCGCGCAGAATATTAGTCAACTGCTTGGCAATACCGAGGGAGATGGCTTCTTCTTTGGGAATTCTATTCCCCCAGTGCCAATTCCAGTTAGCAGCGGAGCTCGATTCGCCTACACCCATGACAGACATCGACATCAGCCCTACAGTACCCGCTACTCGATAACAGTAAAGATTGAGCTCTTCAAAAGTTTCGTAGCGGCTGCGGTACAAGTCCATTTGCTGGCCCGCAATCATCTCTCGAAACGGCTGAATGTCGATCGGGAAATGAGACAGCGTATCCACCAAAGCTACGTCGTAGTCGTCGTGAGGATGGCCGGCAAACACAGATTCTAGGCGTTTTTCCCACAGATTGAGGGTTTCAGGGGTCGTTGCATCAGAACCCGGCCCGTCTACGAGTTCGTCGGTGCGGCGGCACCAGACGTAAATCGCCCAAATCGCCCGACGCTTGGATTCGGGCATGAGTTGAGTGCCTAAATAAAAATTTTTGGCATAACTCGCGGTGACTTGGCGGCACAGTTCGTAGGAGTCATCCACAGAAGCCAGAGTTCTCATGCACTGGAGTTTTGACAGTTGCAGCATCCGAGAATAAGAAATTTAAAGATTAGAACTGACATTCCCCCGTTTAGAAAACGGGAGATTTTTTACGTCTTTATGAAAAATTCTTAATTTTTCATTGGTTATTGGCCGTTGAAATAGCCTGCGCTGTCAGCTTACCAGAAAGCACGGCACCTTCCATACTCGCAAGATAACGCTGCATTGTATAATCCCCCGTTAGATAGAAATTGCTAATGGGAGTTGTTTGTGTGGGACGACACTGCTGGCGTCCGGGAGTGGCTTTGTAGACGGAACGTGGGGTTTTGACTACGTGATATTTGAGCAGTTTGGCTGGTTCTGGGATTTGATCGGGAAAGAGTTTTTCTAACTCGACCATTGTGGCTGCGACGATATCTTCGTCAGATTTGCCTATCCAGTCTTTGGCCGGTGCTAAAACCAGCTCCAGCATGGATTTGTCTGGGTTGGCATATTCGCGGCAGGTGTTGCTCATGTCGGCGTAGACGCTCAGCAAGGGCGATCGCGAGAACAGCAAATGGTCGATTTCAGTTAGCTTGCGATCGAACCACAAGTGTACATTAATGACGGGTACTCCCTCCAAGCCTTCGAGCTGTTTGAAATAATCCATTTCGCCCCAAGGTTTCGGCATCATCAACTTCAGCGGGTCAACCGGCATCGCGGAAACGTAAATATCGGCCGTCAGAATTTCTGACTCTGCCCCTTTTACTCCCCGAATGTGGAAGCCGCGCACCGTGTTGTCATCGTTGAGCAAAAACTCTTTGATGGGTGCATTCAGCCGTACTTCACCGCCGCGCTCAGTTATGTAGTCTACCATCGGCTGACACAACCTTTCTGTGGGGGAACCGTCTAAAAAAGCCATTTTCGAGCCGTTTTTCTCTTGCAAGAAGCGGTTGAGGGCTGTCAGCAGTATGGTTGCAGATATTTCGTGGGGGTCGATGAAGTTGAGCGCCTTGGACATAGCGATGAATACTTCTTTTTCGACTCTGGGGGGGATGTTTTGCTTTTTGAGCCAGTCGGAAAACGAGTATTTGTCCATTGCTTCGACATAGTTTTGACCCTGAAGCATCGCCGGAATCAAACCTATACCGAAGCGGATTTTTTCGGGCCAGGTGAGCATATCGTTGTTGCTCAAGATGGCTGCGACGCCGTTGAAGGGGGCGGGAAGGTCGGGAAAGTCAAAGCGGGAATAGGTTCCGGGGGTTTCCGGCTGATTGAAAATCATCGAGTGCTCTTTCCATTGCAGCCGGTCTTCGATGTCAAGTTCTTTGAAGAGTTGGAGCATATTCGGGTATGCGCCGAAGAAGATGTGGAGGCCGGTTTCATACCAGTCGCCGTCTGCATCTTTCCAGGCGGCGACTTTGCCGCCGAGTACGTCCCGACTTTCTAGGAGGATGGGGGTGTAGCCCGCGTCGGTAAGATATTTTGCGCAGGATAGTCCTGCTAAGCCTGCTCCGGCGATCGCAACTCGCATTTGATACTACTTGGCCTCTGTGTTCGCTTCGGTTTAATTATACTTTACAACTCGTTACATTTTTTTGGGAAATGGGGAAGGTGGATGTGAGGAGCGCTATGAGTACAGTGGCCATGCTCGAGAACCGGTCAAAGAGCCCGTTCCACAACAGATCAACTTTCTTGTGGGGTGAGCATCTTGCCGGAGGACACGGCAGGGCCGTTTTCCTACCCCAAAATAATCAATCTTCCTCGATGAAAGATGTAACCATCCCCCGATTATTTGTAGGGGAACGGGACCGCCGTGCCCTGACTGTGGGTAATATCAAGTCCCATGGACTCGGGAATTCATCGCCAGCGATTTTTGCTGTATTCGACAGTTTCCTTAAGGCCGAGTTTAACACTAGAATTATTGCTGCGAATGTAGAAACAGTCCTCTTCTTTCCCGCCCTTATCTTTGACCTTTACATAAATCGGTTTCGGCGATGGTTGAACCACAACCCGACACAAATCTAAACCGCTGACTTGATGAAACGTGATGTGCCACAGTGCGCCGCTATCTTTGCCAATTTCGGTCAGCAAAAGGTCGTGATTCAGAAATAACATATAACCATCAGGATTTTTCTTTTTCAAGGTTTGGTAATCCGGATCCAAACCTAGCGGTGTTCCTGCATCATCTACTCCGATTAACAGAGTCCCTCCACGGGTGTTTAAAAATGCCGCCACAGTTTTGACAATTTCGTGTTCGATGGCCTTGTCTTTTGCGTTTTCTCGGAGATTCCAGCGGGCGGTTGATTTGAATTCTATGATGTTGTTTTCGCCTGTGTCGATTAAATTGATGATTTCAGGTTCGCCGGATTTGGGTGCAAAGGTGCGATATGCTGCTAACGCTGCTTGTTTGACGGTTTCTGGCACACTCGGAAAAGTAGTCAGGATATAGGCAAATTCTGCTTCCGTTAATCCGTAAAGGTGGGCGATGATGCCGTCTAATTCGGCTCGCAATTTAGCGCGTTCTGTTTCATCGGTAACGCCTTCTCGGTGGGAGTTTAAGCCGACTTCTTGAGCTAATTCGTCAAATTCTGGGGCGGTGCAGATGAGTTTGGCGGCGCGCTGTACGATATCCCAGAAGTATTTGTCACCTGATTTTAATCGCGGGACAGGAAGTTGGTAAACATAAAACAGACTACAATGTGCTGTCACTTTTTGGCGAATCAAAGAATCACAGGCAAAACTATTAAGTACAGAACAAATAAACAGTAAATTATCCAGTTTTGTAAGTGGTTGAGACACAAGTAGCGTATTTCCTGCAAAACAATTAGGGAGAAGTATCGTAGAAATCATTGTCCGTTCATTAGTGCTGGATGCTACATCTCTTAATGCCAAACGGTAACACTGATAATCCAATTGTTGACCATTATCTATACCATTCCTTCCCAACAAAGCCTTTCTCCCTTCCTGTCCATCCACCCAATACCTCGGTTCAGCGTATAGATGAGTAAACTGATGAATCATTTTACCTTCATAAAGTTGCAGTCTCCCTTTCTCTGGTTCTTGCTTGAATAAGTGACTGTCATTAGTCATGTGGAATTCGGCAGTTAACCGCAGATTCCATTTCCCGTCAATCTGTTCGCCCAGTAAAGGGAATTGCAGCATTTTTTCAGCAATGCGAACATCTCCTTCATTTTTAAACTCCATCACCGAGAGAGAGTCAGGAGACAACTTCCGCACTAATTCAATACTAATTTGCAAGCTATTAGCACTAGGAAACCTTTGCAGTTCATCCACATCAAGACGCATAAAAGCTGAGGGAAACTCAGTGGTTATACCACCCTTCTCAAAAGTAAGGACAACTATTTTGAAACGACTATCAACCCCTTCAAAAATCTTTTTACGATTTTCCAGACAAAATAACCCTGTGATTTTGGTTCGACTAAATAACATCTCCCGTAGTTGCTTCGTACCCAAGTCAGTGTAAATGCCACTAGGGATCACAATCCCACACTCGCCACCACTGCGTAACAGATTAAAACATTGTTCTACAAATAGTTTATAGAGGTTAATATCCGTACCTGCTTTTTTACCGTTGACAATCGAAATCTGATTTTTGTACTGTTCCGCTGAACGATAATAAGCACTAATATGAGGAAAATTGCTCTGATATTCCAACCAAGCATTAGAAACCTCAATATCTTGCAAGAGTTTATTTTGCTCTTTCTCAAAACTCTTAATATCCATCTTCTTTTTCGTCACCAAATTGCTATGTTCAGCAAAAAACTCCTTAGCATCTGGCTTAAAAATTTCCCAAGGTGGATTGGTAATAATCGCATCAAATCCACCGCCTTCTAAAATTCTGTCAAAGTGGTATCCCCAGTGAAACGGTTGCAACTCGGCAATATCCTCAATAGTTAAAACTCGTTTCTTCGGTTTCCCCGCTAACTGCACTTGTTCGTACTTAATTCCCAGGCGCTTACTAAACTCATCCAACAATAACAAATTTAATTTATCCTGCGACTCTCGATTTAACTGTTCGATGTGACTCCGCAACTTCAACAACTGAGATTCTTGAGAACCTACGGCTTGTTCCCCCGACTCAAAAGGGTGTTTTTTGTACAAATCTACCGATTTATTTTTGTCTGCTAAGATTGATTTGTAGCTGTTAGCCGCCAAAGTTTGCAGCAGATTTCCTTGCAGCGAATCTCCTACGGAATCAAAGCCCGTCTCATCCACTCGAATCAATCCAATTAAGGAATTGCCGGCCATGATGTTAAAGTCTATATTCGGCAGCGGTTCCAATTCGCTGACATCGTGCGCCGCCGAAACTAAGGCTAAAAATAGTCGCAATTTAGCAATTTCCAATGCTTCCGGCATGATATCCACGCCGTAGAGGTTGTCGCTGATAATCCGTTTTTTGATGTAGTAGTTCAGTGATGAATGCTCTTTTTCGATTGTTTTGAGTAAATTATTGAGGTAGTGGTCGGTTAAAAACTTGCTTGTACCGATGACTGTTGAATAGATGTAAATCAGCGTTTTCATCGCTGCGACTAAAAACGCGCCGGAACCGCAGGCTGGGTCTAATAATGTTAAGTTTGGCAGGATGTCTTCTAGCAAGCAGCAGCAGAGATTTGCGTCGAGATTGGTGAGGAGTTCGGTGATGGTTTCAAAGTGACGGGGAATACCCCCCCGGCCCCCCTTAGTAAGGGGGGAGGAAGAGTTGGAGGAGTTAAGGGATTGGTTGACTCTATCGAGAATTAGTTTGTTGATTGTGCGATCGCACAAATATTCAGTAATCTGCGGCCTGGTATAATAAGCCCCAAAGGCTTTTTGGTTAATGTATTTCTCAAAGATGTATCCCAAAACCGCCGGATTAATTTCGTTTTCCTTGCCGCCCACCGTATCGTCAAGATTCCAAGAATAGGCGGCAAATAACTTAAATATTTTCTCAAAAGCAGCATCGGGTATGGCGATATTCGGATAATTTTGTTCGATGGGATGTTCTAGAAACAGTCCCCCATTCAAATATTTAACATCGCCGATTAATTCTTTAACGCCTTCCTCCCGCAAATCCAGAGGTTTAGCAAATCCATCAAAAAACAGTGTTTTCAAGAATTGCGAGTAAAATAAATCCGTTCCCCGCTGCTTGCTTTCGGCTAACTTTTCCTGCAAATACAGCATTTTGCCGCTGTCGATAAATCCTTTGCGCTGCAAAAAATAAACAAACATCAAGCGGTTGAGTAAAACCGAGGTATACCAGCGTCTGTTTGTTTCTTTGTCAATGCCGCGAATCACACTTAAAAATTCAACGTGTTGCTGTTTAAACTCTTCAAAAAACTTTTTAGTTACTCGTTCGACATCCAAGCCAGCCTGCAATCTTTGGGCGACATCAATCACCGACGAAAGCGTTTCTAATTCTTCTAAATCAACCTTTAAAGCTGTCACTTTACTCAGCAGCAAATCGCAAGGTTCCCGTTTCACGTATACACGATCGCGGGGATAAAGTTTTGTACCTTCGCGCTTCACCCAATACCAGAGACATTTGGTGCGATTTTCATCAATAAAAATTAACAGATTTTCGGCGGAAATTTGGAAAATTTCGCGATAAATTGTCAGTCTTTCGGCGCTGTTAGGGATATTTCCGCTATCGGCGATAATTTCATATACAACTACTCCATTAAGTTGGGCGATTGGCTTTCGGGAATAAGTCTCGCCTTCTATTTCTACAGGTACGGTTTTGTGGGATGATGGATTATCCCAACCGAGTTTTTGGACGAACAATTTGTTGAATTCAAAGTCTTGGAGAAGTTCGCGGGATTCTTTAAGTGTTGGCGACATAGTTATATATGAAGGAAGAAGCGGGTGGTCAGAAACCGGGTTTTTGCGAGAATACTGGTTGATAGCCTTTAATCTCGGAAAAAACCCGGTTTCTTGGGCGCAGTCGATAAATCAGAAATCGATTAGCAATTTCTCCATTCTCATCAACTGGGATGCATCTTCATCGCTGTTGCGGGTATCCAACAAGTCTGCATCCTGGGTGCCCGGAATATCGAAGTTTTGGTCGATCGCATATAAATAGATAAAATTCCGCAGGATGTGGCGCTCGATCGACTGAATAAAGGCACTGCCGCTGCTTTCTAGCCGTTTAAACAGGTTTGTCCGCGTTAAAACCCCATTAACCTGCGACCCCCACGGAATAAGGCATTTAACTGCCGCTGTTCTGCTTCAGTCGGCTTTTGTTTGGGTTTTTTGGCGATGTAATTTCCGAGTCCGTAACGCGGCAGATTCGTGCATTGATGACTTCGACAATTTCCTCAAAGTCAAGCGGGGAGTTAGTTGCGGAAGTTTCCGAGGAAAACTTAATGGTTTTGGGAATGCGATCGGGAAAATAGGAGCGCGTGCGATCGGCAGGCAAACTTTGCATTCCCACCAAAAGGCGGCAGCAGGCTCCTTGGTTTCCTATATATGCTTCTATTAAATCGCCAATTCTCCGCCATCCCCGAAGATTGAAATAGCCCACACAAAAATCTGCCCGATAGGAGAGTTTAATGGTGTCTCGAAATGCTGGTAGCAGCGCCAGTTCAATGTTGTCAAAAATGCGCGGCACTGGGTTTGCTCTGTTATATTAGTTGTACATAAAAAAGTTTGTAGTAAGGATTTTAGTCCTTAAAAAATCACAGGGAAGGACTAAAGTCCTCACTACAAACCTGCTTACAATTCCGGTTCAATTCCAGCCGATCGCAACTGAGCGCGCAATTGCTCTAATTGGTCTTGTGCTTGTTGAGCTCTTTCTTGTTCGCGATCGGCTCTTTGCCGCTCTTGTTCAGCTATTTGCTGTTCTTGTTGAGCCCTTTCAAATCCCGTCAACAGCAAATTTCCTGCACTATCCCACCAGCGCAGCCAAGGTAACTCAACATTTTGATACCTTCCTTGCCAAATTCCCAATTCCACTCCTAACGGTGCGATCGGATAATGACCGCGATCGTTTGCAGGAACTAATTGATACCTATCTTCGATCAGGTGATAGACTTCAACACTAGCCTTGGTTACTTCATAAATTCCGTAAAATGCCGGATGGATGACATTTTCATAAATCCAGAATTTACCCGGCTTAGTTTCCTGTTGACCCGATCGCAACAAAGGCGTTCTATCCCGTTCTTCTGCGCCATTCCCCGATACAAACTCTAAAACAATTAATGGCGATACAAACTCTTGCCACATCACATAAGAACGGCGCAATTGACCGTCAATAGTTGGCGGGACATTAGGCACATAAAACCAGTCGGGTGCTTCTGCACCCCGTTCTAGCGGCTCAGTTAATCGCCAATAAATACCGCTGTCTTGACCGATACAATAGTTACCATCTGGATGAATGCTTTGGAAGACGGGAGTAATTGAATCGGTTAACAGGATGCTTTGGGGATGTTCTTGGAAGTTTTTCACAAAAGTGCCGTCTGATTCGGGTAGCTGAGTGTGGTCTGGCCAGCCTGTAGGGTTGTTTTCTACATCTAGGGTAAATTTCATAATGTTATTTGGGTCGCAAGCATTGTTTTGTTTTGAAAAAAGTTTTGATTTTGAGTAGATGCAAACTCGATACATCTAACTCAGACCTATATCTCCCAATCCTCCAAACGCAAACCCTCAACGCGGCTGAACTCGCGGGTATTGTGAGTTACAAGAATTAGGTTGTTGGCAAGAGCAATAGAGGCAATCAAGAGGTCATTAGGGCCGATAGGTGTCCCAGATGCAGCTAGTTGAGCGCGAATTTGACCGTAAATTACGGCAGACTGGTCATCAAAGGGAAGAGATATAAAGCCATTAAAAAAATCTTGCTGTTGGGCGATCGAGCGATCGGGATTGTTGCTTCTTCTAGCTCCATAGAACAGTTCAGCTTTAACAATAGAACACACTGCCACCTCCTCAGAAGGTAGAGCCTGTAACCTTTGCAAAACTCCCATTGCTCTACCGTTCAAGTAACCGATACAGGTATTGCTATCCAGCAAATAAATCACAGCAATTCCTCCCGTTCCTCAAATTCCCCTTGTTCTTCCCGCACTAAAGGTTCATCCTGAAAGCACCCAAAAGTTCTCTCGAAAAAACTGGGCGACCAGCCTAAATTTTCCGGTGTTTTAGCTTCTGTTGCGGGTGATATGCGCTGGAAAACTACAATAACTTCCAAATCTGTATCTGTAATCCCAACCGGGACTTGCAAATGCAACATCCCGTCCGAACCGACCCGCGATCGTACTTTAATACTTTGCATAACTCTGGCCTCCTTAAGTTTGTAGCGAACATTAATCTTGTTCAGGCGTCAGCTTTGTAATAATCACTCCAAATCCGCCAACAAATCAAGCACATCTTCATAATCATAAGGCGGACGCTTCCTGATAGCTAAGACAGCAATTTGTTGAAATTCATCATCAACAGCGTAAATGATTCTCCACAAATCAACTCTAATTCGCCTGGGTTCCCAATTCGGATTTGCATAAAATCGAAGCATAATGCTGTTGTCAGGACGTGCATTTTCACCCAGCGCCTCAATTATTTTCTTAATTCGCGGGCGTTGGACTCCTGGTAAGTTTCGCCTCTCAGCGTGAGCAGATGCTAATAGCCGAATTCGATACATTTAATAACCTCAATCTTCATCCCATTCATCTTTAACGGCTTCCCAATCAAGCCAACCCGCCTTTTCTGGACTGCCGCATTTTTGCAATTGGGCCATCGCCGTTTTGAAAATCTGTTCGTCTTCCCGATTTTCGATCCAGTCCAGCAAAGCTTCCCAAGCTGATATGCTCAACTGTGCGGCTTTCTTTTTGCCGTTAGCATCCACCACAAATTCAACTGATTTTAATATGTCTTTGAGACTCGTCATTTTTTCTGACCAGTTTTAGCTAGAATTTGTTTTCTATTATAGTCTCTGATTGACTGGGAACAGTGTATCTGATTAATTTCGCACCCGAACCCGAGTTAATCCAAAACCAATTAATCGCGCTGGAATACTTCGCAAAATTGGTAACTGCAACAAAGCTGGCGGTGTAAACGGTCGATTGGTATCTAATGCCCCCTTAATAATTCGCTCCTGTACAAACGACTGAAATGCTTGAATGACGCGTGTGGGCAACTCCCGCTGTCGCTGCACTTCTGCCAAATCCCACAGATGCACGCGATCGTTTTTCAGGGAGGCGCTGAGTACATTAGCCGCGACGACAGCATCTTGAATAGCATAGTTAATTCCCACACCGCCTACAGGCGACATGACGTGAGCGGCATCCCCAATTAAGAGCAAACCGGGACGATACCAGCGGGGAAGGCGACTCGATTCAACGGACAGAAAAGAAATTTGCGACCAATCTTTTAGTTGCTCGACCCTATCAGCAAATTCTGGTGCTAATTCAGCAACAGATTTTTGCAAAGCTTCTATTCCTGATTCGCGCAATTTCTGATAGCTGCCTTTCAGAATAATGTAACCGATTTGCCAATAATCCAAGCGGTCAATCATGACTAATAAATGACCTCCAACAGCTCGACCTCCAACGCCGAAATCTTGGGCATCATGGGGACTGCGCGGCAAACGAAACCAAAGGACATCCATCGGCGGGGAAGTTTTAATCGGTTCAAAACCTGCTAATTGGCGAAGGCGGGAAAAGCGACCGTCTGCACCGACAGTCAGGGTCGATCGTACTTCATGCCATCCTCCGCGTCCCCGGTATCGAATTCCGCACACTACCCCATTTTCTACGATCGTTTCTTGTGCATTAGCTCCCATTACTAGCTGAAAACAGGGGTAGCGCTGCGCTTGGGCAGTGATGAATTCGAGAAACTTGACTTGGGGAAGGATAGTGATGTAAGGATACTTGGTTTTGAGACAGGCCAAATCTACGAGTGTGGCGGTATTTCCTGCAGCTTGGATAGTGAGTTTGCGCATTTTTGTATGGGGCAATTCCAGCAATTGTGCTGCTAAACCCAATTGCTCCATAATTTCCATTACAGACGGATGCAGCGTATCGCCGCGAAATTCTCGATCGAAATCTTTGTGTACTTCTAGCAGCATGACTGGAATGTTTTGCCGCGCTAAAAGTAATGCTAAAACAGCACCAGCCGGCCCACCTCCCACAATGCAGCAGCTTGTATGCTGCACGTCAACCATCGAGTGTTCTTGAGAGGATTCTGAATTTTGAACTGAGTTGACAGTCATATTTTTATGTTCCTGTTTGCTCAACAATCCTGCTAGCTGCTTTTAGTTTAGCAAAACGCAGTAGTTAATCAATTCTCAAATTTTTTCGCAATCAAAAGATGGAAATACACGGCTTTCCCAAGTTGACACTCCTACTCAAAAGCAGGATCTCGCAGATCCACCAGCGATCGCACCCAACCAACCCCAGCCGCTAGGCCCAAGTGAGGCAATCCCCCCGCAGCCCCCGCTTCTCGACGCGGTACAATAAATGCAATCATACTTAACGCTTATATTGAAAAGGCTAGACACAACGCCACAGGAGACAACAGACGTATGGGTAAAGTAGTTGGCATTGACCTCGGAACAACAAACTCAGTAGTAGCTGTCATGGAAGGCGGCAAACCGGTTGTGATTGCCAATGCAGAAGGGATGCGGACAACTCCCTCGGTGGTTGCTTTCACCAAGGAAGGAGAACGCCTTGTGGGACAGATGGCCAGACGCCAGACTGTTCTCAACCCGCAAAACACCTTTTACGCAGTCAAGCGGTACATCGGACGCAAATATACCGAACTGACTCCAGAAGCAAAGCGCGTCCCTTACACAACTAAGCGCGAAGAAAACGGCAACATCAAAGTCAAGTGTCCCCGCCTGAAAAAAGATTTCGCCCCAGAGGAAATTTCGGCGATGGTGTTGCGGAAGTTGGCCGATGAAGCCAGTCGCTATCTGGGACAAGAGGTAACGGGGGCTGTGATTACGGTTCCCGCTTATTTCAACGACTCGCAGCGACAGGCGACGCGGGATGCGGGACGAATTGCCGGACTTGATGTCAAGCGGATTTTAAATGAGCCGACGGCGGCTTCTTTGGCTTACGGTTTGGAGAAGCGAGAAAGTCAAACTATTTTAGTGTTTGATTTGGGCGGCGGTACTTTTGATGTGTCTATCTTAGACGTGGGAGACGGAGTATTTGAAGTCAAAGCAACTAGCGGCGACACTCAATTGGGCGGCAATGATTTTGACTCCAAAATTGTGGATTGGTTGGCAGAACAATTCTTAGAAAAAGAAGGAATTGATTTGCGCCGCAACCGCCAAGCTTTGCAGCGCTTGATCGAAGCGGCAGAAAAAGCCAAGATTGAGCTGTCGGGAGTCGGTGTCACTGAGATTAATTTGCCGTTTATCGATGCGAATGAAGATGGGCCTCTGCATCTGGAAACGCGGCTGACTCGCGGTCAATTTGAGGGGCTGTGCACTGATTTGGTGCAGCGGCTGCGGCGGCCGGTGAAACAAGCTTTGGCTGATGCAAATTTGAGTCCTTCTCGCATTGATGAAGTTGTGCTAGTCGGCGGTTCGACTCGCATTCCTTTGGTTCAGGAAATTGTTCGCAGTTTGATTGATAGAGAGCCGAATCAAAATGTGAATCCCGATGAAGTTGTGGCGGTGGGTGCGGCAATTCAAGCGGGCATTTTGGCGGGGGATGTCCGCGATGTGCTGCTGTTGGATGTGACGCCGCTGTCGCTGGGTTTGGAAACTATCGGCGGGGTGATGAAAAAACTGATTCCTCGGAATACTACTATTCCCGTCAGGCGATCGGACATTTTTTCCACTGCTGAAAACAACCAAACTGTGGTAGAGATTCACGTAATTCAAGGGGAACGGGAATTAGGCAGAGATAATAAGTCTTTGGGACGGTTTAAATTAACTGGAATTCCGCCGGCGCCGCGAGGGATTCCGCAGGTACAAGTAGCTTTTGATATTGATGCTAACGGGATGCTGTTGGTGACTGCTTTGGACAAAACTACTGGTAGGGAACAAAGCATTACTGTGCAAGGTGCTTCGACGCTGACTCAGCAGGAAGTGAATCAAATGATTCGCGAGGCGGAACAGTTTGCTCAAGCTGATAAGTTGCAGCGGGAAAGGGTAGAAAAACGCAATCGCGCTGAAGCTTTAGCTTATCAAGCCGAGCGGCAGTTGCGAGAGGTGGCGCTCGATCGCGGAATGCAGTTTGCTCAAAGAAGCCGCCAGCGAATTGAAACTTTAATTCGGGAATTGCGAGACAGTTTGGAACGCAATGATGAGCGGGGAGTTGACCAAGTTGGTTCGGATTTGCAAGATGCTCTTTACGATTTGAGCAGGGAAGTTTCAGCTTTTGCTGATGATGACGATGATGATGATTTCTTTGAGTCTGTGAAGCGGACTTTTACGGGCGACGGTACTAAGCGGCGCAGCGATGACAGCAGCTATTATCAAAATGCTAAACCGTACAGGCGATCGACTGTCGATCCAATTCCCGATCGTATGGGCGATCGTATGGGCGATCGTATGGGCGATCGTATGGGCGATCGTATGGGCGATCGTATGGGCGATCGTATGGGCGATC